>JAYURB010000543.1:0-2550 GCA_043756425.1 Bacteroidota bacterium | reverse complement strand
TGGTTGAATCTTTTGCCTCAATGAATGATTTTATTATATTTCCCAATCCTTGTAATAAGCAATTAACTTTAAAATCAAGGTTGCATTGTGAAAAAGGCGCATTGAGAATATTCGATATGACGGGCAAAATAGTATTAAATATAGATAATCTGAATTTAGAAGAAAAAAACGAACTGCCGTTAAAATTATCGTCAGGAGTTTTCATTGTTAATTTTACTTGCTCTCAATATTTAATTAATAGATTGTTGTTGATAGTAAATTAATAATATTAAATATTACAAATGTTATAAAAATATTTACCCAAAAAATCATTCACATGAAATCACCGATACGTATTATAATATTCTGTATTTTATTCTTTTCTGTATTAATTTGTTTTGGTCAAGCAAACTTAGAAAATGGATGGGGATTCCCTGTGCATACTAATACAACACCAATTCACATATTACTTGTATCTGTTGAATTACATGGTGGTTCCAGAACAAATGTTGATTGCAATGCTAACAATAACCCCACATGTTTTCCTGTCGGTCAACTACCTGTTGATATTGATGATTATTTTGATGCTACTTTACCTTCAACTGGACCTACAAAATTTTTTACAAAATATTTATTTCAATCTTCTTTGGGACAATGTGTAGTACTTGGAGATTATTTAGATGCTCCAGTACATGTTTCTTTTTGTCCTTCAAGTAATCCACTTAGCATAGGAGATTGGACTTCTGTTATTGACCCCGAAATCAGGAATCAATTTCCAAATTTACAATCTCATCTTGTACATTCAACACCTTTATCTGATTTTGATCATTATTCATTAGAAAACAGTTCCATAATTGGAATGGCGAAACCGTCATCAACAAACGGAAATACTAAATTTGATTGTGTAATATATTTAATTAAGAATTATCCTAATTATGGAGGTGGAATAGGATTTGGATTGACAATTGTTGGTGCAAATGCACCTGGCGTAACATCCACTTTAGGAACTGACTTAGCTGCTGTTTTCGGACATACTGGAGATATAGGATCCATTAAATTTATCATGGAAGAATTTTTTCATGGCTTATTCGGCGGAAATAATTGGCACAGTGGAACAGGTAAAGGTGAACATACTTTTTGTAATGAAACAAGACCTTGGGGATTAGAAAGTCAGCATGGTTGTTCTCAGGTTGTTTCAGGGTATGATCGATGGATATTTAACTGGACAGATCCGGTAAATAATAAAAATTTACCAATCAGCGCAAGAGACGATATAAGCAACAATGAATTAAATACAGATTTAACCATTCCTTCAACTCCTGTTTCTTCAATATTTATATTGAGAGATTTTGTTACCAAGGGCGACGCGATCAGAATTAAATTGCCTCACATCAATTGTTCCTCGCCTCTACTGCCAAATACTGGGGTTGCCACCGGAAAAGAAAAAAATGAATATTTATGGATTGAGAATCATCAATTTTTTACCTCCAGTGTTGAAGATCAAAATACTAATTTTACATTAGAGCATACGACATTTTGCGGCCCTTGGCCTACTTGTGGGGAATATTTTAGTCCAGGATTATTGTGCGCAATTCAGGTTGGAAAAGATGATTTGGACGGTTCAGCCAATTCAATTTATAATCCCTCATATAATGAAGATCCAAATAATCTGGGAAGTTGGATGTTTCCAGTTACAGCAGATGGAAACCATGATTTTACATATGGTGGGATTACGACTTGGAATATACCGTGTATATGGGCAAATCCATTCGTTGCGTTTGATCTCTCTGATCCAATCAATACAATTTCAAACCCTTTTTCAGGCTATAGCTTTATGTATGGTCAGCCGAACACAGATGGATCTACACAATTGAATGACAACGATACACAACAAGGTGTTGCATATATAGATGCGACAGGGACACTGGTTCATGATAGAAATGCATTCGGTGATTTAGGTACGACTTTTAAATGTAGTGGCGCATGTCCAATGGGAGGTAAGGAAATATTATCTATGTCCACAAATCCTGCTCCAGTTCCGGTTATGACTCTAACGGGAAAATCTAATCACCAAAATGGAAGTTATCAATTAGATCCAGCTCAAAGCGGTTATGAATATTTAAACAGAACCATTTATCTGAATGGAATCTCAATTAAAATTTTAGAGGAGAATTATCTTCCAGCTACATTTGGTCAGGGTGCAGTAAAAGTTCAGATAAACTGGGATGACTACGATGTTATAAATGATGTCAGGTGGTGCGCCGATTCAATTCGGTTAAGTAAGAATGATTTTGTTCAAGGTGCATATTCATTGAATGTAAAAAATGGTTCTAAGATATTAATTGATCGTTCGCTGAGTCCAACATATGATTATTCTGATGCTGCACATCAAAACTTTACTGTGCCTACAGTCTTTACATGTTTGAAAGACTCAAAAGCAAACATCGAAGCAAATGGATCAATCGTTGTTGAGTAAGCATCCGACCAACTGCATATATTATTTCTTAGCATAATCAATTATCATTGCAAATCTTTCCGGAGGACTGCAATAAACATTAAAGATAATAAAAT
>JAYURB010000542.1:0-2550 GCA_043756425.1 Bacteroidota bacterium | reverse complement strand
TTGGAAGAAAGCTGCAGGATGCTGAACTAACCGTTAAAGAAAGAGCACCCAAACGAAATTAAAAAATGAGTGATAAAAAAAACATCTTGGTGTATGCTAACTGGAAAGGAATGGCAGATCCTGTCCAGATGGGAAACCTTGTTGCAACCCCGGTTAAAGGGAAAGAAACATTCTCCTTCGAATACAAAAAAGACTGGCTGCAATCTGGATTTAACCTCACCATTGATCCCGATCTTCAATATTATTCGGGTCGGTTTTTTCCCAGAGATGAAAAGCTAAACTTCGGCGTGTTCCTTGATTCATGTCCTGATCGATGGGGAAGAGTTCTTATGGACAGACGCGAGGCTGTATTGGCGAAAGCAGAAAATCGAAATCGACAAACACTATTCGAATCAGATTATCTTTTGGGTGTGTTTGATTTACATCGAATGGGTGCATTGCGTTTTAAATTTGAAGACGATGGAGATTTTCTAAATGAAGATAGAAGAATGTCTATTCCTCCCTGGACATCCCTACGTGAATTAGAACATGCATGTAAAATGTTTGAAGAAGATAGCATAAGTGATAAAGAACAGCTCAAATGGATCAACCTGCTTTTAGCACCGGGGGCTTCCCTGGGTGGTGCACGACCAAAAGCAAGCGTATTAGATCAAACAAACAATTTATGGATAGCAAAATTTCCGAGCATAAAAGATGAAAAGAATGTCGGTGCCTGGGAATTTGTCGCATTTTCTCTAGCAAAAAAATGTGGGCTCAATATAGCAGAAGGAGAACTTAAAAAGTTTAGTAATAAATCACATACATTTCTTACGAAGCGATTTGACAGAAATGAAAAAGGACAAAGAATTCATTTTGCATCGGCAATGACCATGTTAGGACACCTAGATAGCGCTGATCATGCCGGCGGTGTGAGCTATTTGGAAATTGTAGAATTCCTTATCAGAAATGGTGCTGACACAGACAATGATCTCGAAGAATTATGGAGAAGAATTGTTTTTAATATTTCCATCAAGAATACGGACGATCACCTGAGAAATCATGGGTTCTTACTAACAGAAAAAGGATGGAGGCTTTCTCCGGCTTTTGATGTAAATCCAAATGAATTCGGATCAGGACTCAGTTTGAATATATCTGAAACAGATAATGCACTTGATTTTGATTTGGCTATTAGCGTAGCTGAATATTTTCGCCTATCGAAAGTTAAAGCAAACAAAATAATCAGGCAGACAAAAGAGGCTGTTTCTGAATGGAGGAAAGTTGCTCAAGGTGTGGGTATCTCAAAAGCTGAACAGGATAGAATGAGTATTGCTTTTACTTAAAATGCGATTAAGGATTTTTTGAATAAAATATTTTAAACTTTTTCGAGAACCATTCCCATCAACAGCATACTGAAAACGTACTGGTTTTGTAGATATAGACTATCTCGTATTGACAACAATTTTAATAAAAGAACCGGCTTTTATGGAATTGTAATAATGAATCGGAAAAATAATCTTTGCTTATTTAACTATAACATCATTGCTATGGTTAGCAATGATTGTTTGTATGGCAGGGTAAGAGGGAAAACCGTACGAACATCAGGCGCAAGCCTTCTTTTATTCTTACGCTTGTTAACAGGCTATTAAATATGCTGGGCTCTTTATTACAGGAAGCCCAAGGGCAGGGTATCTATTCTCGCGCGCCCATTGGATTTATGTTGTGCGATGCTTTCCGGATTGATTATGAAGTCACAAAACTAAACTGTTTATAGTATATCCTATTGAATTATATACTTTAAACTTTTCTGATAGCCATTCCCCTCAATTGTACATACATTCATTCCTGAAGACTGAAATGGCAAAGGAACTTCATTATTTCCTGCATGGATGTTTTCTTTTTCTGAAAAAATAATTAATCCGTCTAAATTATAAATAGAAATATTTAAAGATATATTCTTGGTCGATTCAATAATTAATTTTGGTTTTATATTATCATCACTCATTATTCCTGCAGAAAATAATGGCCTGGTTTCAATTTCATTTGTAGAAGAAATATACGTCAGATTCAAATCATCAAGATACCCTTCAGTACTTAAGCCAATAGTGCCTATATCGACTATAACTACAGTTTGGTAGGGTTCAACAGATGTGGGATAATTTATAGTTAAGGTAAATGGAGTCCATACCGTTGTGTATGCGAGAATAGGCGTTTGAAATACTGCCTGAGTTATGAATTGATTATTTGAATCCTTTACGGTTATCCAAATCCCTAACCTATCACCCCCAATTAGGAAATTACCCTTCCAGAAACCGGTCAAGACTAATGGTTTTATACCAATATCGAGAATACAGTCTACTTCACCTCCAATAAATCCTGTTGCTCCATCTGAAACAGAAACTAAATGAACAGAGCTCGTACTAATGTGTCCGGGTGCCTGGAGTACGGTAGCTGCACTGGCCGCACCGTTATTTACTATCCAGTTAACCGGACTGCTATATCCGCTGCTGTCAATTGCCCATACTTCGAATCCGCCATTTACCGGTAACTGGGAAAATGTTTTTTGCATTAAAA
>JAYURB010000541.1:0-2550 GCA_043756425.1 Bacteroidota bacterium | reverse complement strand
TTTTCAAATTGGTGCACCGCCGGCTTTATCTTTACGAAAAACAACTAAAGATGCAACTTGTTCAGGAAAAGCCGATGGCTTTGCAGAAATTACTGTATCCGGTGGTGTTGCTCCTTATACCTATTTCTGGACGACAGGCAGTGATAGTGCATCAACAAAAAATTTATTCGCAGGAAGCTATTCAACACAAGTGACTGATAAAAATTCCTGTACGATCAGTTCAACAGTGAGCATAAATCAGCCTCCGCCTCTGCTTTTAAGTATTGATAATCCCCCATCAATCTGTATTGGCCAACAGGCAGAACTTAAACTTCAATGCAATGGAGGCACTCCGGGCTACATCTATAAATGGAACAATGGAATTAACGGCAGCAACCTGTTTGTAACTCCGAACCAAACTACCTTATATTATGCCAATGCTTTCGATACAAATGGTTGTATATCCAATACAGCTGTAGCAGTCGTTCGCGTGAATGATCCACTTACTTTACAAGCAGGACTTCCGGATACAGTTTGCAAAGGAAGCAGTGCATTACTTACAGTTAGTGCAGCAGGTGGTAACGACGGACCTTATAGTTTTTTATGGAATACAGGTAATACCGCTGACAGGATAAAGGTCACTCCGGATTCAACCACTTCCTATACCGTTACAGTTTCCGATGCTTGCGGCTCACCGCCATTTACCTTAACAATGAATGTTGTTGTTTCACCTCCGCCTGAGGTCGACTTTATTACAGATACAATTTCCGGTTGTCAACCTCTGGAAGTTTCATTTACTGACCTAACTAATTCAATTAGCAACGACAATTATTGGAATTTTGGTGACGGCAATACGGACATATTAAAAAACCCTTTACACACATATCTGTTTCCCGGAAATTATTCTGTCAATCACATAGTGAAAGACAACAATGGATGTATCGGTAAAAAAGTTATTCCTTCCTTGATAAGTGTTTTTCCTCAATCGATTGCTTCTTTCACTGAAATGCCCGAAACGGCTTCCATTTTCAATCCTGTAATTTCTTTCTTTGATCAGAGCACCAATTCAAATGCCTGGGAATGGGATTTCGGTGATGGGTCCGGAATTTCTAAAAGTAAAAATATAGAGCATGCTTATAGAGATACAGGAATTTTTGTTGTGAAACTCATTTCTATCAGTGACAAAAATTGCAGAGACACTGCGTATGGAATGGTAACTATCAAAGATGAATTTGCTTTTTACATACCAAATGCTTTTACACCCAATGGGGATGAAGTCAATGAAGTTTTTGCTCCTCTAGGCATTGGAGTCAAAGAATTTGACATGCTGATTTTTGATCGTTGGGGGTTGCAAATATTTCATTCATCAGACATTCTAAAAGGCTGGAATGGCAAAAAAAACGGTTATGATACAGCTTGCCCTTCTGATGTTTATGTCTATCGGATTAAAGTCACAGACCTACAGGGCAGGGTACACGATTATTTTGGCCGCGTTAATTTGGTCAGATAAGTTTTCTTTGAAAACAACTTAACCTTTCCTAGCTCCCATTTTAATTTCAGCCTTTTTTAGGCATAAAAGCCCTGTTTTCATTTTTTTTCTATAAAAAGCTGTTTTCAGGAATTACTGCTGTTAAAAAAAATATTTGTTAATATTTGATTCTTAACCGATTATTTATACTTTTGATTGCATATACCCCTAATAACACATTCCAATGAGAACAAGAACTAACACTACTTTATTAATTTTTGTTTTGGCAATTTCCTTCTACGCTTGTAGTAAAATAGGTTCAGACCTTAAACCTACTGCGGTTTCTTTAAACCTTAATAGTTCTTCATACGATTATTCATCTTTTGAAACCCCTCAGGGATCTCAGTTTACCGGGGTTGATAACCAAATAGCAACACTTGGTCGTGTGTTATTTTATGATACCCATTTATCCGTTAACAATACTATTTCCTGCGGATCTTGTCACAAACAATCGATTGCTTTTTCCGATGATGTAACATTCAGTCCGGGATTTGAAAATCATTCGACACTTAGGAATACACTTCCTATTCAAAACGTGTCAAACTCTCAGAATATAACTATGGGAGGAGGAGTTTTTGGTTTCAACAACCCAAGTTTATTCTGGGATGGTCGTGCCACTTTCCTGCCCGCTATGGTACTTATGCCTATTACCAACCACGTAGAAATGGGAATGAGCGATATGAATGGTATTGTAGAAAAAGTAAAAAGCCTTAAATATTATGAAGATCTTTTTTTAAATGCTTTCGGGGCTGCTAATGTTGATGGAGATAAAATAGCTTCTGCTTTGAGTTCATTTGTTAGTTCAATTGGTTCCGGTAATACTCGTTTTGATCAGGCAAGAGCCGGTCAGGTACAACTTAACGCTCTTGAAGAGCAAGGTCGAAATTTATTTTTCAATAAATACAATTGCAACAGCTGTCACCAAACAGAACAGGCAAATGGTTATGAAATGGGTGGTGGTTTTGTAAATATTGGTCTTGATGCAGTTTACACTGATAAAGGACGTCAAAATGTAAGTAATGATGTTGCTGACAATGGTAAAT
>JAYURB010000540.1:0-2553 GCA_043756425.1 Bacteroidota bacterium | reverse complement strand
ACTGTAAACCTGCGTGCCTGTGATAGTATCCGTATAATCAGGAAATCCCGTTTCGTGAAAGCTATAATAATTATTCTGGGCCATCGGAAAATAATCGCTTGAGCCATTACCGGTACAAACGCTGGTAGGGCATGCACTGCAAGGCCCGCCGCAATCGATGCCTGTTTCACCCTGGTTTTGGATTCCGTCCGAACACGTCGGAGTCGGTGTGCTGCTGCTATTATCATCCTTTGAACATCCACTGTAGATGAATAAAAACGAGCATAATATTAGCAAAACCGAAGCGTTGATTAAGAGTTTTCTGTTGTGTATCATATGAGTTAGTTAAAGTGTTTAATAGTGTCTATGGACTTTGTAAAATAAAGCACATCATCAAATATACACGTTTTTGTATTACAATATCACTGGATCGAAAAAAGGAAAATTTATTTCAACTGGATAATTCAACCTGTTTTCCACATTTTATTTTCTTGCAAAGCTATTCCTTATCAAATAAATCATAGAAACTACCAAAAACAATCCTCCTAACAAAGCCACTAAGGACGACCCTGCAGGGAAATCATAATGGAATGATAAATCCAGCCCAAAGAATACTGCGAGTATACTTATAAAGACAGCAAAAAGAGTAACCCCCAGGTTTTTTTTGGAAAGCATAATGCCTCCTACTGCAGGAATTATAAGGAAAGAAAAAACAGGTATGACGCCGCTGATACGAACAGAGAAAACAATAGCTAATCCGATCGACAGGTAAAAAATAAAATTCCACAAACCGAAAAACTTCATTTTATAATTTGTATCGGTGGAATTAATGTCGGTTTTATGGGAGAATCTTTCTGTCGCTTTAAAAAATTTCTTGTGGAAAATTAAGTGCAGTAAAGCAAGGGCACCGAATATTATTGCTGTGGTTTTTATCTGTAAAGTCGTTATAGAAAGTATGTTGCCAAACAATACTTCCTGAATGTCAGAATCGCCGTGTGGTGATTTTGAAATGAGCATAACTGTAGCTGCTGAAGCTATTGCATAAATAATTCCTATTATGGCTTCCAGCTTCAGGCGTTTGTCGGTGATTCGAATTAAAGACATTAAAATAGCACCTGACAATGCAAAGATTATCGGTATGATTGTCTGTCCGTGTCCTATATAATCCGAATAGGCTACTCCTAAAGATGAAATTTGCCCGAGTGCCAGATCTACAAAGACTATACCTCTGCCGACTACGTGAACTCCCAGGTAAGAAAGCACAACTCCTATAATGATACTGACTATAAAAGCCTGCACCATAAAATCCAACTGAAGAAAATCAAACATAAAATTGAAATTAAAATGTTGTGAAATAAATTATTTTAATGCACCTGTAAGCAAGCCAATATTATAATCAAAGAGCTGATAATAATCTTTAATGTTATCAAAAGCCCCGACGGAAGTAGCCAATACCAATGTTTTTGATCCTGTCTGTTTGGTAACTACATCGGAAGAAGCAGTAGTAAAGTAAGGTGATGAAATTATCACCTTAATATTGTTTTCTTTTACCTCTTTTATTATTTTCACAAGTTGTGAGGGTGTTGGAGGAATACCGGCTTTGGGTTCCATAAAATCGACAATCTTAAGTCCAAAACGGTTTTCGAAATAACACCATTCATTGTGATAGGCTATCACTTTTGATCCCCGAAATCCTGCCATGGCTGCATTCCAGGCCTTTAGTTTGGAGTCAATTGTTTCGTTGAAGATTTTTAGATTAGCTTCAAAGAAGTTTTTATTTTCAGGAGAAATTCGGATCAGACCATTGCAAATGTTGCGCGCTATGATCTTTCCATTCAATGGATCGAGCCAGTAATGAGGATTTCCAAAGAGGTGAATGTCTCCCTCTGCCCTATTTATGGAAGAAGGCACCTGCATCAGACTAACACCAATAGAAGCATCAACATAGCCATCACAGCCCTTCTGTATTTTATTATTTTTGGAACTTACCAGCAGTGAAGGCGACCAGCCGCTCTCGAGATCGAGTCCAAGGGTAATAAATAAATCGGCCTGAGAAAGCTTTATAATATAACTTGGTTTCGGATCGACAAAATGGGGATTTTGATAGCCTGTAGCAATTGCAAATACATCAACCTTATTACCGCCAATTAAACTCGCAATGCTTTTCATGTCTTGCGTTGTTGCAACAACTTTTAATACTGACGCTTGGGTTGCTATTGCAAAACTTATTGTTGTTAGAAATATGATTGAGATTATTTTTTTCATTTTTATTTTTATTAACCTAATAAATTTAATTTATGTTTAATATTTGTGAGCGCCGTGTGAACCAATTACGAATATCCACCGCAAACCGGCGCTTGTAAATTTTTTTTCGTAGTTACTTAACGGTAAAGCAGTATTCATAGAAGTATATTTTGCTTCAACTTCTATCTTCTGAAATTCTGTTGCATACCAACCCAGTGTTGCTGTACCGGCTCTTAGTTTAGCTCTTTTAGAGTATGGAAATTCCGTAAAGTCATATCTTCCTGATACAAACCATCTTTTACCAACCTGAACATTCAACAAAGAATAAAA
>JAYURB010000539.1:0-2554 GCA_043756425.1 Bacteroidota bacterium | reverse complement strand
TTTACGGTATTGTGGGTTATGTTTTGTATATCTTCCGCAACAAATGGTTGAAAGCCCCTCTCAACAATTCCATCATCACACAAATGCTTAAGCGATGAATGGCGCGATAAAAAAAAATCCCAAAGAAGTTCTTAAGGATTCAATTTTTGTTTTACAACAAAAGCAAAACGAACAACTGTTTCTTTTGAAGGAACAACTGCATCTTACATACGAAAGTCTTAAGCCAATTAATATCATAAAAAACACCTGGAAAGAAGCGATTTCTTCTTCTGAAATGAAGGACGGTCTTTTAAATAATATCATCGGTTTGACAACAGGCTTCATTTCAAAGAAAATATTATGGGGCAAATCTGCCAATCCGTTGAAACAAATATTGGGAACTCTTTTTGAATTCGGCGTGGCAAAATTTACCTCCAAACATCCTGAAGGAATCAAATCTATAGCGGGAAAAATATACAATAAAATTTTCAAAGCCAAAGAAGAATCAATTGAAGAATAAATTCTAAAACTAATACTATGTCGTTATTAAATGTTGCCCTTGTGTTAATTGTTGTAGGAGTCTTATTATGGCTTGTAAATACCTACATTCCGATGGACGGAAAAATTAAGAAGATCCTGAATATTGTTGTTGTTATTGCAGTGATACTGTGGCTGCTTAGAGTATTTGGATTGTTTAGTTCAGTAAACAATATCCACCTCTAAAAATCCGGTGCGGACAAATGTTAAATAAATTGAAATGAATATTAAAAGAATTTTTGCGGTATTATTAACAATTCTAGGAATTGTTGGTCTCATATATACAGCTATTATTTTTATCGATACATCCGGTGGAAATCGTGATATAAAAATGCTTTTGATATACGGAGTATTGGGGTTACTGTTTTTTATTTCGGGAATTGGTTTGGTAAGAGCTACCAAGGATGAATCGTAATAAAATAATATTAGCGGATCAACTATAAACTGTTTTAAAAATTAAATTATGATGTATATGAATTGGTGGGCTATTTTAGCATTAGCTGTTTTAGTAGTTGGAGTTATCTATCGATTTGGGAAAATGAAAAGGAAATAAATAATTTTTACTAGTACCCAAGATTGATGGAACTATTCACAGCCCGCAACACAGTGGATTTCATATTCTTTTTGATTATTTTTTCTGTGATACATCAAAACAGTTTCTTTTCGGCCATAAAAATCAATTTCAAAAAAACCTTCTTCATTCCAAATTAAATACTCTTCAGCATTTTCTACAGGTTTGTATTTGACTCTGTCAATCCTGCTGCCGGAACCACTTACAAGGTAATGCAGACTATCGTTAAAGAAATACTCTAATGAATGTTCGTGTCCGCTTATATAATATACATCCGGGTGATGATGTTCTTTCAGTAAACTATCCAGGCGGATGGACATTTTATTATACGGAGGATAATTGGTATTGGAATCAGCAAAACGTCTGTTTAATCGCTCGATAAAAACTAGCGGTAAAGAATGTTTTCCTTTAGAATGAATGGGATGATGTGCCACAACAATAATTTTTTGTTTTTTATTTGAAGCATCTATTAACTGATTTTTTAGTTCAGTATAAAACGCATCGAGTAACAAAGAATCAAGAAGTTTTTTTCTTCCGGCTTCAATTATCAAACGGTACGTATCAATAAAAATTATTCTTGTTTTACCATTGTTAAAATCTTTCGATACAGGTCCCGGACTTCCATTCCTTGGAAGAAATGTTCCCTCAGTTGAGTTCCGCAAAGAGGTAAAACCTCTAAGTGTATCTTCAATAAAATTTTGTTCTGCAAGAAGTCGTTTCTTGCCTTTTTTTAAGTTTATAAGATTCCACCAATCATGGTTCCCCGGTATAAAATATGCAAACCCTTTATAATCTCGAAGAATATTCAATTGAGCCATTAGTCTATTTTTTGCAACTTTACTTCCATTGTAACCACCAATTTCCAATGGTAAAAAGAAATATGGTTTTATGTAACAATTATCACCCAAAAATATCACTGCACTGTTTGGGTTATTAAACAGTTGTTTTTTTAATTCGAGAAGAGTTGCTCCTGTTGTATCTCCTTCTCCGGCATCGCCGATCAGAAATAATTTGAAACTTGGGATTTCCTGTGATTGTGAAAAGCAATTTCTGCTCAATATAACAAGACTGAGCAAAATTATTGCGGGCACTTTATATTTCATAGGGTGAAAGTAGTATGAATTATGTAATATTTTTTCGGAGTTGTGTAAATAAACAGCCTTCCACCATAAATACCTTTACATACAAGGGTACAATAAATAAAAAATTTAACGCTCAAAAATATCATCATGAAAAATTTATTAAAAGTATTCATCCTTTCTATCGTTTTTAATTCTGTTACATGGATTATTCCTGAAAAGGCAAATGCACAAGTCTCTGTTAGTTTCCAGGTTTTTTATGACGACTTAAGTCCTTATGGCAGTTGGGTCGAGAACCAGGACTACGGTTACGTTTGGTTTCCAAACGTAGCAGTAGGCTTTACTCCTTATGGTACTAATGGACATTGGGTTTTCACGGATGCCGGAT
>JAYURB010000538.1:0-2555 GCA_043756425.1 Bacteroidota bacterium | reverse complement strand
ACCTCTGAAGTTTACGGTGATCCACTCGTGCATCCACAGAGGTAGAAGCAACAAGTATGCGTGCTCCTTTTGCTTTTGCAAGTCCTAAAAGGTTATGTGTTCCTAAGGAACTTACCTTAAGAGTTTGAATTGGAATTTTTAAGTAATCGATTGGACTTGCAGGAGAAGCAAAATGAAGTATGTAATCAAGTTTATCGTGTACTGCTACAAATTTAGATACATCGTGGTGATAGAATTCAAATTCTTTCAATTTGAAAAGATGTTCTATGTTTTTCAAGTCTCCGGTAATGAGATTATCCATTCCCACGACTGCATACCCTTCGCGAATAAAGCGATCGGCGAGATGGGAGCCGAGAAATCCTGCAATTCCTGTTATTAGTATTCTTTTCATTTCTTATTTCTGTCAATTAATTTTTTTGCGGCCAATGCTGTAATATGTAAAGCCCAGGTGCTTCATTTGTTTAAGGTCGTAAAGATTTCTTCCGTCAAATATTATTTTATTCTTCATCATTTTCATGACTAGTTCGAAATCAGGTGTACGGAAAACAGACCATTCCGTAGCTATGATTAAAAAGTCTGCATCTTCAAGTACTTCGTATTGATCTTTGCCGAATTTGATTTTATCGCCAAAGACACCTTTAACATTTTTCATGGCTTCGGGGTCGTAAGCTTTAATGCTAACTTTTTCATTTAACAATTCACTGATGATATGCAAAGCAGGAGCTTCGCGTATATCGTCTGTATCCGGTTTGAAAGCAAGTCCCCAAATAGCGGCTTTCTTACCTTTTAGTTCTTTTCCATAGTATTCTTTGATCTTTTCAATGAGAACATTTTTTTGTCTTTCATTGACTTCCATAACGGAATCAAGAATACTGAATGTATAATCGTATTCTTTCGATGTATGGGCCAGTGCCTGTACATCCTTTGGAAAGCAACTTCCGCCATAACCGATGCCTGCAAAGAGAAAACGCTTTCCAATTCTATCATCAGCACCGATTCCGGTGCGTACATTATCAACATTAGCACCAACTCTTTCACAGAGATTTGCTATTTCATTCATGAATGAAATCTTTGTGGCTAGAAAAGCATTGGCAGCATATTTTGTTAATTCAGCAGAGCTTTCATCCATAAAAAAAATCGGATTTCCCTGCCTTACATAGGGAGAATACAATTCAGTCATCAGTTTTTTTGCTTTGTCCGACTGCGTGCCAATTACAATTCTGTCCGGTTTCATGAAATCGTCAACAGCATAACCTTCGCGTAAAAATTCCGGATTGGAAACGACACTAAATTCAGTCTTGCAATTTTTTTGAATGGCTTTTTTAACTTTCTCTGCCGTGCCAACAGGAACAGTGCTTTTATTGACAACGATGCAATTGTCTTTTATTAATTTACCAAGATCGTCGGCGACATTTAAAATATACTTTAAGTCGGCTGATCCATTTTCCCCCGGTGGTGTTGGCAAAGCGAGGAAAATAATGGAAGCATCTTTAATACCTGCTTTCAAGTCGGTGGTAAAATGAAGTCTGCCTTGTTTAATGTTACGTTCAAACAATACATCGAGGTGAGGTTCATAAATAGGAATCTCTCCTTTTTGCATGCGTTCAACTTTCTTTTTATCGATGTCGACGCAAATTACCTGATTGCCCGTTTCAGCAAGACATGTACCTGTCACCAGTCCTACATATCCGGTTCCTACTACAGCTATTTTCATAAGTATTTTTCCCTTTTCTTTCCCTGTGAAAAGGCTTTATTGTTTTTAGAATCCGTCAGGAAAAACGGAATTAGTTATTGTTCAGAAAGCTTAAAACATTTTCGCAAATATATGCCAGAGTTTCCTCGCTTAATTCAGTGTGTATAGGTAATGAAATTACATTTTTACAAAGTGCTTCGGTTACAGGAAAGTCACCTTCTTTATAACGTGGATCTTTGTATGCTTTTTGTAAATGCAATGGAACAGGATAATAAATCATTGCAGGAATATCTTTTGTTGCAAGATATTCGCGCAGACTATTGCGGTCAGCTCCTTTTAGTACAAGTGTATATTGATGGAAGACATGATTGGAAAAAGGAACTCGCTCCGGAATAGTTATTTTAGGATGATTGCTAAATGCTTTATCATAATATGCAGCAACTTTTTGTCTGGCACTTGCATATTCATCTAGGTGACGAAGTTTAATACGCAGAATAGCAGCCTGTATGCTGTCAAGTCTGGAATTTACCCCAACTTCATCGTGATAATATTGAACGGACTGTCCATGGTTGGCAATCATTCTGATTTTTTTCGCAAGGGCATCGTCGTTGGTGAATAAAGCACCGCCATCACCGTAACATCCCAGATTTTTAGAAGGGAAAAAAGAAGTACAACCAACAGTGCTAATGGTTCCTGCTTTTTTTATGCTTCCATCGTTTAATTTATAATCAGCACCAATAGCCTGAGCATTATCTTCAATCACATACAGATTATGTTTTTTTGCAATGCTATTAATTGCCTCCATGTCGGCGCATTGTCCGAATAAATGAACAGGAACAATTGCTTTTGTTTTAGGAGTGAT
>JAYURB010000537.1:0-2556 GCA_043756425.1 Bacteroidota bacterium | reverse complement strand
CCACTCCTTATTATTACCAAAAAAAGTATATAGCTTAAAAAAAAGTTGGCTGGCGCCATGCAAGTTACCCCATGATTTCCCCATTGCAAGACTATCCGCCGAAGGGCGGACTAACAGAACGAATAAATACACAAATGACTTTATTCCAAAAGATGTTTCCAACTGCATACATGCTGGATATTTTATTGAAGCCGGAACAAGTTCTCCTTTCTTCGAACTCCTACCCTACTTGGAAATTTCATCCCTTAAAATGAAAATTGTATTTTGTATTTTGCGCAAAAATTAAATCTATGAAATATTTACTATTATTCGTTTTAACGCTTAATCTGGCAATTACAGATGCTCAGGACACCTTGCAAGTAACTGAGGTTCAAAAGACTTTCTCCAAGGGACAACAAACAGGATTTTCGGTTTACATTCCCCAGGCTAAGCTAAAGGAAGTAGCATCAGACTGGAAAAAGTATCAGCGGGAAAAAAATAAGAGTGATTACAAGGAGGTAAAAGGTGAGTATATTCTTTCCAAGACAATCATTCCTGAAATCTCAACAGATTCAATAATTGTGTATTCAATACTAAGTGCCACTACTACACAGATAAATCTTGTTGCATTTGTGACCGAAGATGATTCTGTGTTTTACAGCAGTGCAATAAACCCTTCCATCAGTGGTAAAATCAATACGTACATAAGAAGTTTTGCTGTTCACCAATACAGAAATGCAGTCACCGACGAATTAGCACTGGAACAGAAAACACTTAAGGGTATTGAAGAAGATATTGAATCGCTTGAAAAGGACAATGAAAAGATGGAAAAGAAAATCAAAAACAATGAAAGGGATATTAATAATCTTGAGTCTGAAATAAAGTCTAATTTAAATGAGCAGGAAATAAATTCAAAAGCAATATATCATCAGCAGCAAATTATAGCCACCTTCCTGGAAAAATCCGATTTGAAATCACAAGAAGAAGATAAGCTGAAAGACCTTGAAAAGATTAAAAAGAAACTTGTAAAACAGAACAATGGTTTTCACAATGATATAGATGATCTGGAGGCAGATAATAAATCGTTAAAGAAAAAGATAGCTGTCAATGAAGATGAAACTATTCCTTTAAAGAAGAGCGATAAAGACAAGCAGCGCTTAAAAATTGCCAATGTTGAAGTTAAGCTAAAAGGAATTCAATAAGTAAAAACACAAGTCAACAGAAATTAAAACTCCGGCATGCGCATAGATATTTTAACTGTAGTTCCCGGCTTGCTCGAAAGTCCTTTTAACCACTCTATTTTAAAAAGAGCGCAAGACAAAGGGTTGGTAGAAATCCATGTGCATAATATCCGAGACTGGTCTACAAGTAAGCATAAGAGTGTTGATGATTATGCCTATGGCGGAGGAGCAGGAATGGTATTGATGATTGAACCTGTTGTTTCCTGCATAGAATCTCTAAAAGCAGAACGGACTTACGATGAAGTTATTTATTTAAGTCCTGATGGTGAATTACTGGCTCAACCTATGGCTAACAGGCTTTCCCTTCTAAAGAATATTATACTCTTATGCGGCCATTACAAAGGCATTGATGAAAGAATACGACAGCATTTTATTACCCGTGAGATTTCTGTTGGCAATTATGTGTTATCAGGAGGGGAATTAGCCGCAGCCGTATTATGCGATGCTATTATCCGCCTTATTCCCGGTGTTATTAGTGATGAGTCCTCAGCCTTATCGGATTCCTTTCAGGATGACCTTGTTGCTCCGCCTGTATACACCAGACCGGCCGATTTTCGCGGTTATACTGTTCCTGAGGTATTATTATCAGGTCATGCCGGCGATATTGAAAAATGGAGGAATGAAAAAGCCGAAGAACGCACTAAAATCCGACGTCCCGATCTACTTTCAGAATAAACATTATCACGGGCTAGTTTTTTTATTTCCAATTTTTTATTACCTTTGCGCCTCAATTTTCAAATCTCCTGACAATTTTTCGGGAATCACAAATAATATAAAATCCTCATTATCATGGACTTAATTAAAATAGCCGCTGAATCCATCGTTGAAAAGCGCAACCTACCGGAATTCAAAGCCGGAGATACAATTACTGTATTTTATAAAATTATTGAAGGAACTAAAGAGCGTATACAGCAATATCAGGGCGTTGTACTTCAACGTAAAGGCTCTAAGATGACACAAACATTTACCGTAAGAAAAATCTCTAACGGAGTTGGTGTAGAACGTATCTTCCCATTATTTTCTCCAAAGATTGACAAAATCGTTGTCGACAAAAGAGGAATTGTTCGTCGATCCAGAATTTTCTACCTCCGTGATATTTCCGGAAAGAAAGCCCGAATCGAAGAAAAGAAAGCATAAACCAAATACCAGCCTCTGTGAAAGCAGGGGCTTTTTTTTAATTTGAGAATTTGAGAAAAAATCAATAAAAAAAATGATTACATTATTTTCATTAAATAAGTATTATCAGAATTTTAGTAAAAACACCTAATCCCATTTCCAATTAATTTAGTAGGAGAATTTAATTAATTTTCCCCTATACTCCTTGAATTTATCATCC
>JAYURB010000536.1:0-2556 GCA_043756425.1 Bacteroidota bacterium | reverse complement strand
GGCGGAGATTCGTAGCGTATCATCCGTGAAGAATAAAGTTTTTTAATTATACTGCGAATGGGCTGGTCTTATGATTTGAATAAATATAATTCGAATCTGGTTAATGTCCTTCGGCTACGCTCAGGAACCATCCTTCGGATTACTCTGGAGTGGCCCTTCGGCTCAGGGACCGGCATTTCAAATCGTTATTTGGCTTCGGCTTCGCTCAGCCGAGCTTTGATCTAATTGTTAGTCTTCGAAAGAGTTTCTTTGATTGGAGGTAATCGAATAATAATTTTTAAAATGAGAATGATTTTGGCATTGATGCAAGAGCTCAGACTTTTTGATATTTTATTTGATGCGTGCAATTTTTTTTGCTCCGGTTTATTCTTGATTTTTTTTCTCCTTGATATGTGTGAAAATGTTAACTGTTTTATAGAAGCTCGGTTGAGCGCAGCCGAAGCCTAAGTACGAGTAAGTTCCCGTTCCCTGAGCGCAGCCGAAGGGCAGTTCTTGAACGCAGCCGAAGGGCAGTCATTTAGCGAAGTCGAAGTGTGGTCATTGTGAGAAGTCGAAGTGTTCTTGAACACAGCCGAAGAGTAGACACTTATCGAAGTCGAAGTGTGGTCATTGAGCGAAGTCGAAATGTCACTGAGATGCTTAGAAATTTAAGTATAAAAACTATTCTTATCTGATTTTTTTCCATTCCTTAAAAACTTACAAAACCTTCTTGTTCGGAGTATAATCGGCTAAAAATTTACTCCTTTACAATTTTTTTGTTAACCATAAAATCTTCTGCAACTACAGACAAAATGTAAATTCCCTTTGCAAAACCTGATAAGTTAATTTCATTTTTTCCTTCTGAAAGTATTTTACTCTCTACAAGAGTATTTTGACCAATTGAATTCTTTAGAACCAGTTTTGCTTCTACAGCACGACCATTATTTTCAATCACAAATTTATTTAAAACAGGATTGGGATAAACATTAATTAATTGTCTGCTTACCTCAAGTACATTGGTTCCAAGTGTAGCGTCAAAAGTCACTACATTATTCGCTGAAAGGATCCAGATTTCAGGATCGAAAGTTACTATTGTTGGTGTAAAACCAATGGTAGTCTGATACAATTGTCCGCCGAACGTATTATCAAAAACTATTGTTGTATCAAAACCTCCGTTTTGAAATTCAATTGGCACAGGCATTTGAAAATAAGAAACGGAAGGATCCGATTGTGTCTGATCTATCTTTAGAAATAAATCATTTCCCATAACATTCCAATTTATAAAGTACGTTGGATGCCCTTGGTTATAATACCATTGATCGAAGAAATTCGTGAGAGGTAATCCACTAATAGTTTCTAAATGATTTTTTAAATCATCTGTTTTTGCATAACCAAAAGCTAGAGCAGGATCGTTCAGGTAATTTCTACATCCCTGAAAAAATAATGAATCACCGAGTTTCCATCGAAGCATGTGCAAAAGAAAAGCTCCTTTTTCATAGGTTAAACGTGTATCAAAAATTCTACTTACACTGGTAGTATCTGTACAAAAAACAGAACCATCAGGAAAACTGGTTATAACATCTCTGGTATTTGATTTCCAGAAAGTCCAGTTAGCAGGCTGAAATAAAAATTCCTGAGTAAGCGCTTCCAGATATGTTGCAAAGCCTTCGTTGAGCCATATATCCTGAAAACTTGCACAGGTTACAAAATCTCCAAACCATTGATGAGCGCATTCGTGTGCAATGAGCGGAGCACTAAAATCGCTGACGAAACTCATCGTTTGGTGTTCCTGACCGCCACCGATATTCCACTGACAATGACCATATTTTTCTCTATAGAACGGATAGGTAATAAAAAGACTGTCGTATAAAGAAATTACATCCTTAATAAAAGGGGTTTCAAGTATGGCGCCTGCAGAATCTTCAGGATAAACATAATTCAAAATTTCAAGTGTGTCTGTCGGATTCATCGGCAAATAATCCGAATATACTGCATAGTTCGTAACGGCAATTCCAATAAGGTAAGCTGTAATCGGGTAATGACTTTGCCAATGATAAATTTTATTATTTCCTGAAGCAGTTTCTGAAATTAAAACACCATTTGTCCCTGCTCTGTATTGATTTGGTGTTGTTATAATGATATCGACAGAATCAATTTTATCGTCCAGGCTTTGTTTACAGGGCCACCAGTCCATGGCTCCATAGGGCTCGGAAAGTGTAGAAATAATAGGAATAGAATTGTGAAAACTCTGAGTAAAAGAACCAAAGCCTGTAGCTATCGGACTTCCCTGATAATAAACAGTAACGGAATCGAGTGTTCCTATATTTAACGATGTCGGCAATGATATTTGTAAAACATTGCTCGCATGTGAATGGGCAGCAACGTTTCCATGATAGATTGCTGAATCGACATTCATTATAGTTGAAAAATCGAATTCAATCTGATTTACTCCATTCACAGTTGGAACGAAATAAGAGGTAATGCTGCCGCTGATAAAATTATTATTGGGATCTACTTTCCATTCACATCGGTGGTATTTTAAGTCATAATTATTAACAACAAGACTTGTATTTAAGT
>JAYURB010000535.1:0-2557 GCA_043756425.1 Bacteroidota bacterium | reverse complement strand
TGCTCCCTTTCGACAGTCTGTGGCTAGATAGTAGCGGTGTTTATGTTAACAACAATTATTCACCTCGCCCATTTACACTTGGCGTTGCTACGTTTGATGGCTTAAATCAGTTTGGAAATCCATATCAACCGGGATCCACGCAGGATTCTGTTGCAGATATTTTAACATCTCGCCCAATAAATTTGGCCTTTACTCCTGGAGATACTACTATTTGGCTTTCCTTTTATTTCCAACCGGAAGGATTAGGTGACGTACCAGAAACGAAAGACTCTCTTGTACTTCAGTTTAAGGATACAGGCAATGTCTGGAATACAATTTGGGAAGTTCAGGGAAAGAGCGATACTGAATTTACAAGAATTGCACTTCAAATTCTTGATTCGCGTTACTTCTATAATGGATTTCAATTCAGATTTTATAATATAGCAACAGTAAACGGGAACAGAGATCATTGGAATTTGGATTATGTTTTCCTAAATAGCGGTACATCAGCTACTGATACAATAACAGATAGTGCACTTTTGAGGCCGCAGACAACGCTACTTAATGAATATACTGCTATGCCTTATTCGCATTATAAAGCTTTGGGATCACAGTTAAATGCTATGAAAACAATAATAACCGACACTATTTCGGATATTCGTTATGGAGGAACCTTTGGAACTTCTTATACTCCCGGTGCACAAATATTACAAAACGGTAATGTTTTATTTTCTTCGACTTTTAATCTTACAACATCGTCTGGGAATATTTTGATTCCCTATTCTTTCCCTCTCAACGGTTTTTCCTTTCCCGTTCAAAACACAGATAGTGCAGATTTTCTTGTAAAGAGTTATTTCAACAAAAGTGGTTCAGGTTCTAATGTTTTCAACGATACAAGTTACTACTATCAGCGTTTTCATAATTACTACGCTTACGATGACGGCAGTGCTGAATGGGGATATGGAATTTCAGGAAGTCAGAAAGTTTCACTCGCGTATCGCTTTGATGTTAAAGTACAAGATACTCTGCGCGGTGTGCAAATTTATTTTGATCCAACAGGTGAGAATGTAGCCAATGAGCTCTTTCAATTAACAGTGTGGCAATTTATTGATGAAGCGAACAATCAGGATTCCGTCAGATATAGAATGATCAATCAGAAACCCGGAACTTTTGATGGTATTAATGCATTTAAAACCTATCTTTTTGATTCTATACTAATTGTTGGTCCGGGTACCGTTTGGGTTGGTGTTATTCAAAACGATCCGCAGGTTTTGATGGGCTATGGCTTTGATAAAAATACAGACAACCATGATAAATTATTATATCGTGTTGCAGGTGATTGGCTGCCTTCTTCTATCAAAGGCACTGTTATGATCAGACCATTATTTGGAAAAAGAATCTCAATGGTGGCTGTTGATGAAATTTCTTATTCACCAGTTTCTTTTTCAATTTATCCGAATCCAACTGAAACATCTTTTCACCTTCAGATTGACAATGAAACCAATGTTAATTTTCATTATTCTATTTATGATTGTCTGGGTGCCCTTCATGCTGATGAAACTATTTCTCAATCAAAAGAAATTGACATTTCATACTTGTCGGCAGGAATTTATTTTGTGCATGTTGAGAATATGAAAAATCACGCATCTGCTGTGAAAAAGTTGATCATTAAATAAGTTAGAATTTATTAGAAGCCGTTTTAGTAAAAAGAATTAGCGGTTTATTTTCATCCCAGTTAAAATCATAGAGCCATTAACTTGACAAACGAAGAAACGGAATTAATTGACCATGATGAGCTTTTTGAGCATTATAGGTTTGTTGTTGAAAGAGGCCAGGAACCTACCAGAATAGATGTTTGGCTTTTTAACAGATTAGCCAATGTTAGCAGAAACAGGCTGCAACAGGCTTGTTCTTCAGGCAATATACTTGTCAATGGTAAAGAGAGTAAATCAAGCTATAAGGTAAAACCAAATGATGTAATTCAAATAGTATTACCCGAGCCTGTACGAATTAAAGAACTTATTCCTCAAGATATCCCTTTGAATATTGTTTATGAAGATGACGACATCGTCATTGTAAATAAACCGGCAGGAATGGTGGTTCACCCTGCATTTGGAAATTATTCAGGAACATTAATGAATGCCCTACTCTATCACTTCCAGCATTTGCCTGCAAGTAAAGATAATCTTGATCGTCCGGGGCTAGTACACAGAATAGATAAAAACACATCGGGTTTATTAGTTATTGCCCGTTCCGAAAAAGCTATGGTTCATCTTGCAAAAGAATTTTTCGACCGCACCATTGACAGAAAATATAATGCACTTGTATGGGGTGATTTTAATGAAGATGAAGGAACCATAACAGGAAACATCGGACGTAATCTTAAGGACAGAAAAATCATGGATGTTTTTCCCGGAGGTGAACATGGGAAACATGCCGTAACACATTATAAAGTACTTGAACGTTTCGGTTATGTAACGCTTATTGAATGTAAATTAGAAACAGGCCGTACCCATCAGATAAGAGTTCATTTAAAAAATGCAGGCCATCCTTTATTCAACGATGAAACGTATGGCGG
>JAYURB010000534.1:0-2563 GCA_043756425.1 Bacteroidota bacterium | reverse complement strand
AACGGAACTTCTTTTACAGTATATATTCCCAGCGCATCAGTATTTGCATAAAAAATTATGGTAAATAAAATTGAACATATAGGAATTGCAGTTAAAGATCTTGAAAAATCAAATCAGCTTTTCAAAGCTCTTTTGGGCATTGCTCCTTATAAAACAGAAGAAGTTGTTTCAGAATCTGTGACAGTTTCTTTTTTTAAATCAGGAGAATCCAAGATCGAATTGCTTCAGGCTACTGATGAAAACAGTCCAATTGCAAGATTTATTAATAAAAAAGGAGAAGGAATCCACCATCTTGCCTTCGAAGTAGATGACATTCTAAAAGCAATGACTGAATTAAAAAATCTCGGCTTCGAACTTCTTTCCGAAACGCCCAAACAGGGAGCCGATAATAAACTCATCTGTTTCCTACACCCGAAAAGCACGAATGGGGTGTTGATTGAGCTTTGTCAGGAAAATAATTTGATAATCCAATAGTTGGCTGTAATCTTGAGGAAGAACTAAAAAGATGTGTGGACTTTGATAACAAATTCAGTTTTGACAGTCAAAGAATGTTTGAAAATTTTGAAAGGGTTACTGACTTGATTTTGTGTTTTTCAAATAATAATATGCTATTAGACAAATCAAAGCAATTAGAAGAAGAAACAAATCAAAGACACTTATCCAATGTATTTGCTTTGTTTTTATCCATAAATTGACCAGATAAGTTCCGTGACTGTAACATTGTTGGACAAATAGTAGAGCTATGAAAAAGACAAAATATTTTGGAAGCTTTAAAAATCCATAAACACTAAGCAAATTTATCCCTACAAAAAGTAAATGACGCCAAATTGGAGACTCATCAACTTTGTAAAAAACACCAACAAAATGATAAATTCCGGCCAAACAAGCCAGGCCAGCAAAAGATTTGAATAAAATATTTCTTGTTTTTCGAGGAAATAACACGCGCAAATTTAAATTTTACATTGACCGTAATTAATACATTGACATAATTCTTAAATTGTAACTCCATCAATTAGCTATCAGATTGCTATCGAATTAACTAATTCAACAACGTTTTCATTCTTCAATAGAAAAGAACGAATCCCAGCTTTCCCTGCTCCTTCAACATGCTGAGGTGAATCATCGATGAAACATGTTTCATTAATGTTGAGTTTGCTGTCGGAAAGGACGTATTTGAAAATTTCCGGTTCGGGTTTGCGCATATGGACATGATGCGATAAATACATTTTTTCGAATAGTACGTCAAAAATAAAAGTTCCATATTGTTTAATGATCATTTCTCTGTAAGCTTTTTCATGAATACTGTTTGTATTGCTGAGGAGGAATAAACGATGAGTCTTTTTCAGTTTTTCCAAAAGCAAAACATTTTCTTCAGGCAAGCCGATTAAAATTGCATTCCAGGCATCTTTAATTTGAATATTGGAGATTTGCCTATCGCTTATCAAGCGGATTCCATCATAAAAATCATTTTCTGAAATAAGACCTTTTTCAAGGTTATCGAAAAGGGAGGATTGAGCTGCTTTTGAATAAGGAGTTTCTGCGGAAATAATTCCCAAATCCCGAAAAGCTTCAATAGTTCTTTTATAATCTATTGTAAGGATAACTCCTCCCAGGTCAAAAATGATGTTTTTATTTAGTATCACGAATTTCTCCTAATCTTAATTAAATTGGCTTTCCCTCCCTTACCCTCGTCTGAAATAAACATACTTCCGTCTTTGGAAAAGGAAATTCCTTCAGGCTGCTTAAATAATTCGGGGTTGAGATGAAAAGCAAATTTAATCTTTCCATCGTAAGTCAATGCAAGAATTGTTTTACCAACTGATGAAAGCACATATACATCATTTGTTAGCGGATCAATACCTACTTCAGATGGTTCAAACATAAAAAGACCAGCCGCCTTTTTTTTAGAAAACATTCTCCCGAAAAACGAACTTTCTATTTCATTTACAAAATGGGATTCGACAGTGTCCGGATCCATTACATAAACCGGGTTTTCTTCCAGTTCTCTTTTATTAAGGTCAAAGGCATAAATAACTTTCATGCCATGGGCGGCTGTTCCTTTTTCAGGTTTGCCTTTGCATGCTACAAGCAAACGATGTGCTAATTTATCATAGCAAACCCCTTCGCTATTATTACGCTTCGATAAAAATGTGGGATATGTGTGAGCATAATTATTTTCGTTGGATACATCGATTTCTGAAATTTCTCCATTACTACAAAGCACGAATAGTGTATCGTCTACATTGGTAATGGCTTCATAATCCTTACTTCCGGCAAAGGGAATGTTTTTTCTTAGTTTGTCCTTCTTTATATCGTAGAAATAGATAATTCCTTTTTCATCCTGTACGCAAGCCAATTCATTTTTTCTGTAAAAAGTAATTCCTGAAATTTCATGCAAACTTTGAGGAAGTTTAATTATTTCAAGAGGATGATCGAAATCAAAGGGCAAGGGATATTCTGTTGTTGGTTTGCAGGAGATAAATAAAATCAAAAGGAGTAACTGAATCCGTATTTTCATCAGGGGGCAAATGTTATAGTTTGATATTAATATTTAGTGAAGGGG
>JAYURB010000533.1:0-5894 GCA_043756425.1 Bacteroidota bacterium | reverse complement strand
AACAGACTGAATCAAATAAAGTAATAGCTGTTGGAGGTGTAGTAAGGATAGCCAATTCATGTGTAGTAAAAGAAGGGAAAATAATTAAAGTAAACCTTCCGCATGAAATGATTCCAAGAATTCAGGTGCTGGAATACATTAGAGCCTTTTTGCTCGGGCGAATGGCCTGGAGCAAGTTAAACGGATTGATTCTGATTTCAGGTGCCTTTGGCATGTTTGATAAAAAGATTGTTATTGAAGCCGGAGGATATAATCATAAAACCGTAGGTGAAGACATGGAACTTGTTATCCGCATGCGCCGGTTAATGGAAGAAAAAAAACAGGAGTATAGCATTGTCTATCTTCCCGATCCGCTTTGCTGGACAGAAGCACCATCCAGTTTAAAAATACTTGGTAAGCAACGCAACCGATGGACACGCGGAACGGCAGAAACCCTTTGGATACACAAAAAATTAATTTTTAATCCACGCTACCGTTTCCTTGGTACCATCAGCATGCCGTATTGGTTTTTGTTTGAATGGCTTGCCCCTATTGTTGAATCTACGGCTTTTCTGTATCTTGTTATGATGGCGTTTTTGGGTATTCTTAATATTGAGCTCTTTGTTACTCTTTTCTTTCTGATATATGTATTTGCAATAATGTATTCCACAGCTGCAATTCTATTTGAAGAACTAAGTTTCCATCAATACAAGAAAAAGAGAGACATTATTCGTTTGCTGGGTACTGCTTTAATAGAGCCTTTAATCGTCCATCCCCTTTCAGTTTACTATGCCATCCGGGGAAACCTCGATTTGCTTACAGGAGTGAAAAACTGGGGTGAAATGAAAAGAAAAGGTTTTGCAGCAAAAAAATAATTTCTGATTTTATTTCAAGTTATTTTCCTTCTTATTTTTTTTGTAGCCGGTTTTTATATGTTTCATTGAATATCGATTGCATCATTGGCAAATAGAACTCCCAGAAAAATCGATTTCTATCTGTAACATCCACTGCATTATACATTAAGAATTTTAATCCTTTTATTCCGAATAATTTTGCGAATCGGAATTTAGTAGGATTGTCTGCAAAATCACCACAAAAATAATAAAATGTATATCCTATATCCCGATTAATAATAGCCGGAAAAGAAGATGGAATCCCATTGCTTTTTAATAACTCTTCACCTTTACCGGATGTTTCAATAAAATAACTTGAAACAATCTGATTAGTATCATTCTGATTTAATACAATATCAATCCAATAAGGATAAATTATCTTTAAAGGAATATCAAACCTTCCTTGATACTTTTTATCGGTATATATTTTAGGAATGGCCTCCCGAAGTTCATTGTCTTTTTCCAATACCAGGACTTTACCACTTTCGTGAATAAAAAGCATGCCTTCCTTTTTAAAATTCCATGTACCTGAATTTTCTTTTTTGTACTTATCCACTATCCAATGAGGAAGATCCGGATTATTTAAAGTATCCAATGAACTAATATAGCGCGCCATCCAACCCGTCCATTTTATACCAAACATACTTTCAAAATTCAAACGGACATCCAGAGGAGTTGGAAAAGCAATGGTGTTAAATTCGGCAAGTACAGGTTTGCTTCTTTCTTTCATCTTCTTTAAGAATAGAAGGTCCTTTTCTGACAAACCGCCATAAATACTAATAGAATTTTCATTCCTGTCTCTATGCCTGTACCATTCGTTTTCAAGTACCCCGTAGGTATCCGTAAAATAAATGGCATCGTATACAGCAGCCATGCTATCCAAATCGCTTTCACTCATCTTTTCAAAATCATGGATATTGTATTTTTCATTTTCGGAAGGGAAAAAACCGAAATAATCCTTGTCAATTTCATAATATGAACCGTTTGACCGGGTATATTTTTCATAATCCAATATCCAGTTAATTGACCTATGCTTATAACTATTTGAATTGACTACCGTTTTATCGACAATAGCTAGATTTAATGATTTTTTTCTCACAATTTCCCATGATAACCTCATCCAAAGCGGGGTTGCAAGAAGGAAAACTATTAAAAAAAGGATGTTTCTGCTTTTCATTAAAAAATGTAAGGTTTCGGGCTTAAATGTACCGTATTATCAATGCAGGAATGAAACAAAATAGTGTATTAATAGATAAAAAGATACACATAAAAGTGTTAAAAAATGGCTGTAGCAAAAATCTTTGTTGTCGATGATGATCACTTCCTCGGCAACTTAATTAAAAAGACGCTTGAAAAGCTTGACAATACAGAAGTCATGCATTTTCTTTCTCCTGAAGAATGTATTCAAAATCTACATTTAAATCCTGATATTGTCACTATTGACTACAATCTGCCCGGTATGAATGGGGTTGAATTGTTAGAAAAAATTATTAATTACAACGATACTATTCAGTGTATTATGGTCTCAGGCCAGGAAAAACTTGATGTCGTTATTGATACATACAGAAGAGGAGTGATCGATTACATTATAAAAGACGATAATGCTCTTGTCAATCTTGAAAACTCAGTTAAGTCATTAGTAGAGACCGTTCATTTACGTAAGGAAAATGATAATTTGAAAGAACTTGTCATTGACAGAAATAAATATACCAATATCCTTGGAAACAGCGGGCCGGTAATGAAGGTTTTGAAGATGATTCAAAAAGTTGAAAAAAGTAATATTATGGTTTTGGTTACCGGACAGAGCGGAACTGGAAAAGAATTGGTTGCCCGGGCTATACATTATAATTCTCCACGTGCAAAGAAACCATTCGTCACAGTTAATATGGGTGCAATTCCTGAAGACCTGGTTGAGAGCGAATTATTCGGACATGAAAAAGGAGCCTTTACGGATGCCCGCGACAGAAGAATAGGAAAGTTTGAAGAAGCGAATGGCGGCACGGTATTTCTCGATGAAATCGGAGAAATGGACCTGATGATGCAAACCAAGCTTTTACGTGTATTGCAGGAAAAAGAAGTAACACGAATTGGCAGTAATAAATCAATCAAACTTGATGTAAGAGTCATTGCAGCAACTAATAGAAACCTAGTAAATGAAGTGAAAGAAGGACGCTTCCGCGAAGATCTTTTCTACCGACTACAAGGATTTCTTATTCATCTTCCTCCTCTCTTTGAAAGAGGGGATGATGTTGTCTTGCTCTCCAAGAGCTTCCTTATCGATTTCTGCAGGGATAATAAAATGCCTTCCATTACATTAAGTAAAGAAGCTGTGCATTTTCTAATGCAATATAAATGGCCGGGTAATGTCAGAGAATTAAAAGCTGTTATTGAACGTGCAGCAATTATGTCAGAAAACAACACCATTCTGCCTTCTGACATCGTATTTTCGAATTAAGCTAAAGTAAATACTTTTTTTCATACGGTTGCATCCTTAAGGAAGTGACTTGTATTATCGTTTCTGGAATTTACGTTTATAAAACCAAAAACAAATCAAGTCCTTTTCTTCGTTATTTTCATTTTTCCCAGGCGGAAAAACTACAATTACATTTTCCTTACAAATGTAAACTTGAAGGCCAAATGAGCTGAAACAATACTGCATTCTTCGTATATAGTAATACAACTGTTAGAAAATTGAAAAAGAAAAGAATGCATTTAAATCTAAGGACTCGCCAAAAAATAAAGTATAGAATAATTATTGCATGGGGATTCGGAACCATGCTTGTAATTACCGGCTTTGTTTTGTTTTTCAATTTTTGGAATCCCGAAAATGTAAGGGCCAACCAGGGTGAAATTATACAAGTGGAAGAGCAAATTTTTTCCACTGAAATGGCTCTGCCGGCACCTGAAATAAAATCATCCCATGCACCATCTTCTAACGCTATTCTGGTTCAACCCATAAAACAGATACCCAAAACAACTCAATCCAATTATGATAAATAAAATGATAGATAATAAGAGGGTTGCGTTAAGGAAGAATCATGAAATTATTCTAAGATTCATTTTCGCATTTTTCCTTATGTTGAACTTTGTTTTCATTCAAGATTCAGCGGCAGTAACAAAAACAAGTGTTGCTTCGGGAAACTGGGATAATGCTTCTTGCTGGTTACCATCAGGAGTTCCTTCACCGAATGATGATGTAATAATTGACAACAATAGTAATATTACCCTTAATTCACAGAGGCAGGTAAATAACCTAACCGTAGCCTCATCAGGATTTTTTATCCTACTTTCTGACAAATCAATTACCCTTACCGGAAACATTACAGTCAATGGCACCTTAGACATGAATGGCGGAAATATCTTTCTTGCCGGAAACAATCAGAAGTTTAATCTTGGACCGGCTTCTACATTTACCTGGTCGCCCGGAGCTAATACAGTATCAGGAGCTTCTTTGTTTGTAAAGGGTGAAGAAAATTTTAATTCTTCAAGCACACTTATCATTCGTAAATGGTACGACTATTCATTACCTATTGGAGATGTCGTTAAAGGGAATTTTGGAAACCTTACAATAAATATAACCGATGGAAATAATTCAATAACAGAATGGAACCAAAAAAACAAATTCGAAACTCATCAGATAATTGGTGCACTTACTATTGACCAGGGATGGGTTACTCTCGATAAAAGTGGGGCCATTTCATCAACTACAATAGGTGAAATTATTTTATCAACTATAAACTCCACCTTTATTGCACACAATGGAAATCATCCCTCTGTCTTTACTTTAACCACCAATTCCGTAATCAATAATGGAGGAAAATTCTATGGCTTAAACGATGGAAATGGAAATATTAATTTAAAAATAAATGGAAACTTCTACAACAATGGCAATGTCAAAATCATAAACAATTCAGGAATCGCCGGTGTTTCAAATGGCAATGTAGATCTTCAGGTTGGCGGAGATTTTATTCAAAACACAGGCGATACAAGAATTATCTACAATATAACAACGGTAAACTCGGGATTTTTCAAAGCCATTTTTAATAACATTATTCTTAAAGGTGGAATCTTTATTGGGCAAAGTGCCTGTCATGATGCCGGAAAAACAAATACCCTTACGGTAAATCAAAACCTGATTGTAAATTTCAATAATGCTGCTGATAAGTTCAGAGGAAATGGTTTAACATCCATCGGACAGTCAATCAACAATGCTAAACTAAGTCTGAATATCGGAGGTAATCTTGAAATCAAAGGAAATCAAAATGCTGAATTTACCAGCTCTGCCTCAGCAGGAAATGAAAGCATAAATATTTCCGGTGATGTCTTAATAAATGGATGTGTTAACAATTTTAATTTCGGAACCGCTTCTGCATCTCATACGACTGAATTATTAGTAAGCGGAAATTTGATCGTGAAAGGAGGACTGACTACCCTATCCAAAAATTCCGGACAGCTGAATTGTTTTATTGGCAAGAACATAAATTTAACCTCAGGATCAATCATTCTTAAAGGAAACTCAGGAATAACTTCAATCCTCGTTAACGGGAACTTTCAACAAGCAGGAGGACTTCTGTCACTTCATTCAAACATGACAATTCCAACAGCTGAAGTTGTGCGAATGGTAATTAAAGGGAGCTTCGATGTAAGCGGAGGAAAAATTAATTACGATGACAATACTATTGGAGCCCAACATGTGATTGCTTTGAAAGGAGATAGCTGCAGCATATCTGGAAATGCACTACTTACCCGGGCAGGTGCAGGAACTTCTTACTTTTTTGGTTTCCTGAACTATGAGAAACAAGGCTGCTTGGCATATGAGTTAAAGGGAAATGCTCTGATGGAACAAATAATCCAGACTGTAAATCCGAATTGTGAGTTATATCTAAAGAATACTACTCTGAAAGTTTCCTCGCATACTTCTTCGAATTATAATATGCTTAATGTTTATCCCGGAGGAAAAATTTCACTCAAGAACTCGACGATAACTTCCAATAATCAATTCCCATTTTGCTCAATGAATGT
>JAYURB010000532.1:0-5896 GCA_043756425.1 Bacteroidota bacterium | reverse complement strand
TGAATAACAGGCAATGACATCTTCTTTAGAAGTTGACCTTTTTTCGCCATTTTCAGAATTATCTGAAGTATAGTTTGTTTTAAAATAATCTTTTAAAGAATTAAAAATAAATTTTTCTAAATCAATATTTGGTGAAATTTTATTCTGCTGTATTTCCCTGTAAATTTGAGTTAGAACCCGGCTGAAGACCAACGGAGTATCTGAATCTCTGCAACCACTGCGTCTTAAAAGCCTTCTACCGGTTTGAAAGTAGGTTTCAGAAAGATAAAATAAAACAGACTCATCTCCGTTATGAATTAAGTCAAATATCTGCTGATTGGTATAGCGCGCCATGTAAGTTGCAAAGATATTTATTTAAGGCTTAAAGAATAAGAAAATTACTTCCCTCTTCATTGAGTTATTCATAAGAGATATTGGTAACATTCTTTAACGAAGACTTAACGATTATTAACCAACCCTTTCATTTATGCTTCACGTAAAAAATCAAAATTTGTTGGCATAAATATTGACAATGCAAAAAAAACAAGTGCTATGAAAACAATAAAAAGAACCATAACCATTTTATTGATTGCCGGATTGGGAGGAGCCGCCGGAGCTTATATTTTTAAATATCTTCAGCCTGAATCGAGTACAGTTTCGGGTAAAATATCTGACCGGAACAATGTCAGTTTTGTCAGTTTACCTTCCGTTTCCGAAAACGGATTAACCGATTTTACTAAAGCTGCAGAAATGTCAGTCCATGGAGTTGTTCACGTAAAAACCTACTATGCTTCTCAAACCAATTACAACCCTTTTGGAGTTGACCCATTTGATTTTTGGGGCCAGCCTAGGCAAAGCCGAAAACAGGAGGCAAGCGGTTCCGGTGTTATTATTACTGAAGATGGCTACATCGTAACTAATAACCATGTTGTTGAAAATGCCGAAAAAGTGGAAGTAACCACCAATGATAACAGAACATTTGAAGCTAAAGTTATTGGCACGGACCCTTCAACTGATTTAGCTGTGATAAAAGTAAGCCAAAAGGGTCTTCCTTTTTTAGTTTATGGTAACTCTGATAATGTAAAAGTTGGTGAATGGGTCTTAGCTGTTGGAAACCCTTTTAATCTTACTTCTACAGTTACTGCTGGTATCATTAGTGCAAAAGCAAGAAATATAAATATTCTTCCCGACCAATATAAAATTGAGTCCTTTCTTCAAACAGATGCAGCCGTTAACCCCGGTAATAGTGGCGGGGCCCTGGTAAATACCCGAGGAGAATTAGTTGGAATAAATTCAGCTATTGCTTCTACAACAGGTTCCTATACAGGTTATTCATTTGCAATACCTGTTAACCTTGTTAAAAAGGTTGTTGACGATTTGGTAGAATACGGAAATGTTCAAAGAGGTTTTATTGGAGTAAGCATTCGGGATATAGACAATAAGTTAATGGCCGAAAAAGGAATTAAAGAGACGCAAGGAGTTTATGTTGAAGCTCTTTCTGAAAGTGGTGCAGCTAAACAAGCAGGTATTCAGCCGGGTGATATCATACTGAAAATCGGAGAAGTAGATATAAGTACCACACCTCAACTTCAGGAGCAGGTTGGTCGCTTTCGTCCGGGCGATAAGATAAGTGTTACACTAAATCGCAATGGTAAAGATAAGGTAGTAGCTCTCGTTTTACGTAATGTAGATGGCGAAACAAGCATTGTAAAGAATGATCAAGTATTAAATTTTCTGGGCGCCACTTTTGAAAATGTATCAAAGGATGAAAAATCAAAGTTAGGCTTACAGGGTGGGGTAAAAATCTCTAAATTATTACCCGGAAAGCTGCGAACCGCAGGCATTAAGGAAGGCTTTATTATTACATCTGTGGATAAAAAACCAATCCTAAAAACTGATGACCTCGAAAATGCTTTAAAGAATAAACAAGGTGGAGTTTTGATTGAGGGCACTTACCCTAACGGACTTCGCGCCTATTACGGTTTTGGCGTATAATTTTGATTGGTTATGTTTGTTTTTCAAGAAAAAGAGCCGGCTTTTCCGGTTCTTTTTTTTTAAACAAACAAGTCTAATTATCAACCTATTCCAAACAAGCACTTGTTTGGCTTGCGTCAAAAACGTATATTTGCAATTAGAGAAAAAAATGATTTTCGTCTGAACTCTTATTTTTTTCCTTACTCTTTTTTGATTTTAAAAATATGCGTCAACTAAAAATAACCAAATCAATAACCAATCGCGAAAGTCAGTCGCTTGAAAAGTATCTTCAGGAAATTGGCCGCGAAGAATTAATTACTGCTGAAGAAGAAGTAAGACTTGCGAGAAAGATAAAGGAAGGTGATCAAAATGCTTTAGATAGATTAACTAAAGCAAATCTTCGCTTTGTTGTTTCTGTTGCCAAACAATATCAGAACCAGGGGTTGAGTTTACCGGATCTGATTAACGAAGGCAACCTTGGACTAATTAAAGCTGCTAAACGTTTCGATGAAACCAGAGGTTTTAAATTTATTTCCTATGCTGTATGGTGGATTCGCCAGAGTATTCTTCAGGCTCTTGCGGAACAATCCCGTATCGTTCGTCTTCCTCTAAACCAGGTTGGATCGTTAAATAAAATTTCAAAAGCATATTCTAAACTTGAGCAGGAATTTGAAAGAGAACCCTCACCGGAAGAGCTTGCTAAGATTCTTGATATTCCTACTGAAAAAATCGCTGATACCATGCGCGTCAGTGGTAAGCACGTATCTATGGATGCTCCATTCGTTCAAGGAGAAGATAATAGCTTGATTGATGTTCTGGAAAATGCTGATTCTCCACGTGCCGATGGACTTCTTATGAATGAATCTCTTCAAAAGGAAATTGACCGTTCATTAAGTACGCTAACAGAACGTGAAAGAGAAGTAATAAAACTCTTTTTTGGTATTGGAATGCAGCATGGCTTAACGCTGGAAGAAATCGGTGCTAAATTCGATCTGACTAGAGAGCGCGTTAGACAAATTAAAGAAAAAGCAATTCGCAGACTCAGACATAAGTCGAGAAGCCGTTTATTAAAAGCCTATCTGGGTTAATTAATAAACAGATGTTATAAATATTAAATATCAGCTTTCTAGTTTTAGAAAGCTGATCTTGTTTAAATCAAAAAATCTAAAAAACACTTTACACATGACATTTGAACCACTAAAGGATCAGTACTCCGTTAACTTTAAAGACAAATACGAAAGTGAACTGGCAGAATGGATACATCAGGAAAAAGCAGCCATTGCTTTAATTCACGTTACAGGCTCTTTATGGTTTGATAAATCAGTTGAACTGGTTTTGTTTAGAAATCAGTTGGTAGACAGGAGTGCCAGTGAAATTTTAAATCTGCATCAATACGCTAAGCAATTTGTTAAAAAGCCAATTAATGTTTTGGACACATTAATGCTGGCGAATGAAATGAACAAACTTGATCTTGCTCCTTCAAGAATTGATATTGGCCGCCTTGTTACAGAATGGATTCAGGAAAAAAATAATTTTAAAAGCGTTACTGATTTTTTGTCCAATAAATTAAATGGATTTATTGGGAAAGAAAAGAGAGTAATTACTCCTAAGGATGTTGTGCTATATGGTTTTGGTCGTATCGGTAGGCTTGTAATGAGAGAACTAATTGCTCAGGCAGGCAAGGGAGAACAATTAAGGTTGCGCGCTGTTGTAACCCGCAGCGATAGCGACGAAGATATTGTTAAAAGAGCTGATTTATTACGCAACGATTCCGTGCATGGCGCTTTCCCCGGAACAGTAATTGAGGACCTGGAAAACAAAGTTCTTATTGTTAACGGACATTCAGTTCATATGATTGCCGCCGGTGACCCCGGGAAAATAGATTATACAAAATATGGTATTCACAATGCTCTTATTATTGATAATACAGGGGTTTCTCGTGACAGAGATGGATTAAAAAATCATCTGAATTCAAAAGGAGCGGGTCAGGTCTTGTTAACTGCACCGGGCAAAGGTGATATTCCTAATGTTGTTTATGGAGTCAATGAAGAATCATTTGATCCTTCCAAAGAAAATATTTTTTCTGCAGCTTCTTGCACGACCAATGCTATTGTTCCTGTTCTTGCAGTCATAGAAAAGGCTTTAGGTATAGAAAGAGGTCATATTGAAACAATCCATTCCTATACCAATGACCAAAACCTTCTTGATAATTATCATAAGAAATATAGACGTGGCAGATCGGCTCCATTAAATATGGTTATAACTGAAACAGGTGCTGACAAAGCTGTTGCTAAGGTTCTTCCTCCATTGGCCGGAAAATTAACGGGTAATGCAGTCAGGGTTCCTACACCAAATGTTTCTCTTGCCATATTAAATCTTACCCTTAAAAAAGATACCAATAAAGAAGTCATAAATGAAATTCTGAGAGAAGCTGCCTTATACGGTCCTTTGGTGGAACAAATTCAATATTCAGTTTCAAATGAATTAGTTTCCTCTGACTTGGTTGGAAATCCATGCTCTTCTATTGTAGATAGTCCTGCAACTATTGTTTCAAAAGACAATAAAAGTGTAGTGCTTTATGTTTGGTATGACAATGAATATGGCTATAGTCGTCAGGTAATTCGTTATGCAAAATACCTGACCAATGTAATTCGCTTAAGGTATTATTGATAAGTCTACCTGACCTGTTTCATTATTGATTGCCGTAGCTGATTACTTCCATACGGTATTCGTATCCGCTTACAACTATTCCATTAATTTTTCCAAGGTTGGCAACTTGCTTATAAACAAGACCTGCACCGGTTGCGTAAATCTCCTGCTTGTAAATTTTTTCGATAAAATTGTCTTCATCAACCTGCAGAACGGAAAGCGTTGAATCAAAATCCATAGACTGGTAAGTACCGGGAATGTGAAAATATTCATACGAATATGATTCTTCATCGTCCGTATTGGCATCGTTGCCATTCCAAATAATTTCATCGTTTATAGGGAAAGCTAGCTTATGAAAACTAACATTATTTTCAGTCCTGTATGCACTTGTAGAGGTAAGCATTTGTGTCCAGACATTTATTAAAGACCATTCTGCAGATGAATCTATCCGGTTGTACCTTTTAATAACCTGAAGAGATCTTCCTGAACCATCAGAGAATGATGAATCAATTACTTCTTTGATTTCAAAATGATAATACTTTACAGAATCATCATTTTGATTGTCGTTTTCTGCATGATAAATGGAATCAACAGAATATTCAACCCAGTGTCCCTTTTCAGTTGGAAAATAATTTAAGGAAGGCGATGGTGGATCAATGGTTTCCCTCTTACATCCCGTCATAATAAAAAACGGTATGGAAAATATCAGGAGAAAAATTAATAACCAATAATTTGACAGCGATTTTTTAGGCATCTTTCATTATGAAGCCGCCACCGATAACATCATTTTCATCATAAAAGACAGCACTTTGACCTGGAGCCACTGCATGTACATTGCGATGAAAGGTAACCTTGATTTTATCGTTTACCTTTTCAATGGTGGACTCTGTTCCTTTGTCTTTATAACGTATTCGGGTTGTTGCTTCTATAGGTTTATCTAACGAAGCATATTTAATAAGGTTTATGTCTTTTACCCACATTTCTGTTTTCGCTAATTCCTCAAAAGGTCCTAAAACAACAGTGTTATTATATGGCTTAATATCAATAACATATACCGGATCCCCTAAAGCGATTTCCAGTCCTTTTCTTTGGCCAATTGTGTAAAAAGGATACCCTCTGTGTTTTCCAAGGATTTTCCCTTCAGAGTTTACAAAATGACCTCCGTTTAATTTTTCTTCAACACCTGAAACCTTATTTTTAATAAAAGATCGATAATCGTTATCAGGAATAAAGCAAATTTCATAAGATTCCGGCTTATTAACCAAATCGTGAAATCCCATTTTTTGAGCCATGG
>JAYURB010000531.1:0-2567 GCA_043756425.1 Bacteroidota bacterium | reverse complement strand
GGAAAATATGTCCGCCTGTTCCACCACCGCTGATTATAATTCGCAGTTTACGTTGCTGCAAGTTCCTTCCCTCCTTCTTTTTTCTCTTTTTCAACCTGCCTGCTTACACTCAGTATTATTCCAAGCGAAATGCTCGTAAACCATATGGATGTACCTCCCATACTTAACATGGGAAGTGGCTGGCCTGTAACAGGAAATAGATTTACTACTACTGCCATGTTGATTAGTGCCTGAAAGACAAGCACAAATGTGCAGCCCGCCGACAGCAGTGTGCCGAATGCCATAGGGCTATGATGAATGAATCGTATGACTCTATAGAATAAAAGCACATACAGAAACAGAATGAAAGCTCCTCCTAAAAAACCATACTCTTCAATGATAATGGCATAAATAAAATCGGAATATGGATGTGGCAGAAAATTGCGCTGTGTGCTATTACCCGGAAAGACACCGACTATTCCTCCTTTGGCAATAGCTAATTTAGCCTGAACTACCTGGAAATTATCGGTGTTGTCATTATCCATGAATCTTTCAATACGCATTTCCCATGTTTTAAGTCTTCCTCCGCCTACTCCGGTTAACCAGGCAAAGAGAATGAATATTAAAAACCCCGCAATTCCAACTGCGAACATGGATACAATAAACTTCATTTTTATTCTTCCGATAAACATAAGGTAACAGGAAGAAATAAAAACAAGAGCTGCTGTTGAAAAATTGGCCGGGAGAATCAAGGCACATACAATAAGAACAGGAATAATTACAGGAAGAAAAGATTGTCTGAAATTATTAATGTCGTTCTGCTTCTTAGAAAGTAGACGTGCGAGATACATGATCAAAGCCAGTTTGGCAAAATCTGATGTCTGGAAAGAAATATTTGTACCGGGCAGTGTTAGCCATCGGCTTGCATCGTTCAGATTTGTGCCAACAAGCAACGTGAGCATTAACATGGGTATTGCAATGACCAACGCTATCTGAGATAATCGGGAATAGTACGTATATTTAACTAAGTGGGCTCCATACATTAATGCCAGACCAAACACCAGAATAATAAGATGTTTAAACAGATAAAACGTCGTATTTCCCTGCTGAAATTTATACGCAAGTGTTCCGGTACTGCTGTAAACTGCCAACAATGAAAAAATAGAAAGAGCAAATACAATTAACCATATTGTACGGTCACCTTTAAAATATTTATCGAGCCACGTCGCCTGCATTATTATGTTATTTTATTGAACGATATGATTTATAAATTCTTCACTGCCTTTTTAAATTGGCGGCCCCTGTCCTCATAATTTTCAAACATATCAAAACTTGCACAAGCAGGGGAAAGCAAAACAACATCTCCCTTTGTAGCAATTCTATAGCCTTCCTGAACCGCTTCTTCCGCTGTATTAACTTCAACAATTTCCGAAACCAAAGATTTAAATGCTTTAATAATTTTTTTATTGTCTTTGCCAAGGCAGATAATAGCTTTTACCTTTTCTTTAACGAGCTTTTCAATTACAGCATAATCATTTCCTTTATCCACCCCACCCAGAATTAAAACAACGGGCTGAGAAAAACTTTCAAGAGCATACCAGGTTGAATTGATATTTGTTGCTTTTGAATCGTTAATAAAATCAATTCCGTGTACGGTTGAAACCAATTCAAGTCTGTGTTCGACACTTTTAAAATCGGATAGGCTTTCGCGGATAACTTCTTTTCGAAGATCCAGGACGCGAGCGGAAATTCCTGCCGCCATAGAGTTGTACTGATTGTGTTTGCCTTGTAAGGCTAGTTCGTGAATTTGCATGTTGAATTGTTTATTGTTAGTTAAAATGGTTAGTTGATTGTCTTCGATCCAGGCTCCCTGGTTTAGTTTTTTATAAATTGAAAAAGGGTATGACTGAGCTTTTATGTTCACCGTCGGGAGGTATTCCATTGTTACAGGATCGTCGGCATTGTAAATGAAAACTTCAGAGGATGTCTGGTTTTGTAGAATGCGGAACTTTGACATTACATAATTTTTCATTTCATAATTGTACCGATCGAGATGATCCGGAGTAATATTTGTCAGTATTGCAACGTCACATTTAAAAGAGTAAGTATCATCCAGCTGGAAGCTGCTCAATTCTAAAACGTAATAATCGTAATTGCATTCAGCAACCTGAAGGGCAAAGCTCTTGCCTATATTACCTCCCAAGCCTACATTCAATCCTGCTTTTTTCAGAATATGATAGACAAGCATGGTTGTAGTTGTTTTTCCATTGGTGCCTGTTATACCGATTATCTTAGCTTTGGTATATCTTCCTGCAAATTCAATTTCACTAATTACCGGTATTCCGGCGTTTCTGATTTTTTTAACTAGCTCTGCCTTTTCAGGAATACCGGGGCTTTTAATTACTTCCTGTGCATTTAAAATTTCGGATTCAGTATGCCCGCCTTCTTCAAAAGCAATAGCGTGCTTTTGGAGAAACCTTTTATATTCATCTTTTATCTTACCTAAGTCCGTAACGAATACAGAATATCCTTTTTTTGATGCAAGCAAAGCAGCGCCAACTCCGCTCTCTGCAGCGCCAAGTATTACC
>JAYURB010000530.1:0-2567 GCA_043756425.1 Bacteroidota bacterium | reverse complement strand
TCTTCACATATGCGAAGGAATTCAAGAGCTGATTCAACCATTCCCAACGGTGTGTCGCCGTAGCGGCTCAGTATGCGGTCACTCAGAGAACCGTGGTTGGTACCAATGCGCATAGCAGTACCATACTCTTTGCATATTTTTATAAGGGGAGTAAATCGTTCCCGGATTCTTTCCAACTCCGATAAATACGTTTCGTCATTGTATTCAATCGTTTCGAATTTTTTCTTATCGGCATAATTTCCCGGGTTAACTCTTACTTTTTCTACAATTCTTGCGGCAGCTTCAGCGGCATTGGGAGTGAAATGAATATCTGCAACCAGGGGAACTCGATATCCTCTTTTGTGCAATTCATTTTTTATAACTTCAAGATTTCGGGCTTCGTTTATGCTGGGTGCAGTAATGCGTACTAACTCGCAGCCGGCTTCTATCATTCGTATACTCTGTTCAACAGTTGCTTTTGTATTCATGGTATCGGTGGTTGTCATCGATTGAATACGAATAGGGTAGTTGCCTCCAATGATTAATCCGCCGACATTAACTTCCCGGGTTAACAAGCGGCTGTAAGCAGTCAGGCTGTTACAAAAAGGTGAAGAGAGAATCTGAGTCTTCATATCAGGGGGTAAAGATACTTACAAAATCAACGATTGGTGAATCAGCCTGGAGAAATCGCTTTAAATTCAAATCCGGATTGAGAGAAGTATTTTAATGTTTCAGGCAATGCAAAACGAAGACTTTCTTCGGCTTTAAGACTTTCATGAAAGACAATAATTGAACCATTCCTGCTTTTTCGTTTAATTCGTTCAAAGCAAGCATCACCATTTAAGGAACGGTCATAATCTTTACTTAAAACATCCCACATGATGATTTTGAATTCTTTTTTAAGAGCGCTCACTTGAGAAATTTTAATTTTACCATAGGGAGGCCGGAAAAGTGATGAGTCTATAAATTTTTTACAGTCCATCACATCCTGAGAATATTCCTTACAGGTACTTTTCCAGCCGTTTAAATGATGCATGGTATGATTGCCAACAGTATGTCCGGCATCAAGTATGTTTTTTAAAATTTCGGGATGTTTTTTTGCATTCTGTCCAATGCAAAAAAAAGTAGCTTTAGCATTGAACTTTTGCAGTGTTTCAAGAACCCAGGGTGTAACTTCGGGAATAGGACCATCATCAAAAGTCAGATATAGCACCTTCTCTTTCCTGTCCATTTTCCATGTTAGCGAAGGATAAATATTTTCAAAAAGTAATAACATTTTCTCCATTACTTTTCGGCATGTATTATTCCCACGAAACAGGTGTTAACTCACTAAGCAAATAATTTCATACAACGGTCAGTCAATAAAGCTCTTGTTAAATTTCAATTTACATTCCCGCTTTTTGAGCGATCTCCATAAATTGTTTTTCAGCTTTACCGGCAAGATCTTTTTGATTTGTTTGTTTAAGAATGTTGGTGGTTGCCTGTAGAATATACATTGCCTGATTCATTTCCGGTTCTACAAGTTTAAAATATTTAGTCCCTTTGAGACTTATATAATAATTCATGTTGTCGGCATAAATTTCCATGAGGCGCTGTGAAATAGTATTTCCTTTTGATACCAGTTCGTTTTTCTTGTTAAGCTCTGTATCTTTTGACTGAAGAGAGTCAGGTTTGTTTAATATACCGGCAGTCTGGTAATACAATTCAGCAATTCTGGACATAAAATAATTGTATGGAACTGTTTTGTCAGGCATTTCATAAACACACTTATCCAAAACTTTAATAGCAGAATCACGACGACCTTCGTTAAGAAGTTCTTCGGCCAGGCGTGAAAAGTTTATTCGGAAATTAGTCGTCATACGGATATTGTTTTCATCCATATAAACACGTTCATCATTCATATTACCAAACTTGAACTTATTCATAAGATTATTATACATAAGTCCTGTCTCAACGCGGCCGGAAACGATTTCGTTTTTTGCTTCTGTACGGATGGGAACTAATCTGTAAGCAAGACCTTCAAGCTGGAAATAAGATTCGAGGTTAAGATAATTTTCAGAACCCACTGTTGTAGCAAAGTAAATAGGGCGTTTCCAGTGATTGTTAGCAATTATATTAAGAATAATAAGACTGTTTTTCATGAGGTAATTACTTTCAATGGACCATTCCATTGTTTTAACAATTTTGTCCGCATTCTCTTGAGAAACTACACCGTTCTTTAGAACTTCTTCCGGATTAACAGTGAATTTAATCAATTTTGACGGGAAGTAATTGATGTCTTCACCACTGTTGGTGCGAGCTTTTGCCTGTGGGTCATCGCTGCCCATAAAGTCAATAAGTTCTTTTAGTTCAACGGCTGTTTTCATACCGCGGTCGTAGAAAGGAATGTAGTCCCTCTTTCCAAGATTGTATTTATCTGTTGACCAGGAAAGTTCAATTGGTTCAGAGTCATAATATTTCCGCTTGAGCTGATCGATATACCAATCCGTGTTAAGTAGACTTAAATTTACTACTCTAACATCCGTACGAATATTTTCAACTTCCTGGGCATACCAAAGAGGGAAGGTATCGTTATCGCCGTTTGTGAA
>JAYURB010000529.1:0-2570 GCA_043756425.1 Bacteroidota bacterium | reverse complement strand
ACCATTTAAATCAACCCAGAATAAACTGGTATATGCTGCAGCATTTGCTTTTTGCCATTTAATATTCCAGCTAACGGAAAGGGTAGTACCTGTAAGATTCCACCTTGCTAAAGCGCATGAATGGTCATCCCATAAAGGGGCAATAATTGGAAACCCCGTAGTATTGTTACTAAGAAGATTATTCGGCAAAGAATTAGCAGGGTAAGGCAAAGGGTTAACTGCAGGTGCACTTGAAGGAATTAATGCTAACCATCCATTGGAAGAAATTACAACTTTATTATATGTCACGCCTGCAAAAACAAAGGACCAACCTGCTGGAACAAGAAGGGTGTCCCATTCATCAACGTTTGCCGCACCTACAAGCAAATTAGTTGCTGCCGGAGAAGCAAGTGCCGGCGTTGTTAAGCTAAATGAAAAAGGCATACCACTGGCGCCTTGTGCTTTTCCTTCCTTTACGTTTAAAAGTAAGAAGAAGGAAATAATAAGCGAACCGGTGAAGAGTTTTTTTACATTATTAAGGTTAATGCCTTTAGTAAATCCTTCGTCCGGAATTAAAATTTTTTTCAGTGAGTTCATTTTAATTTTTGTATAAATCTAGTTTGTCGATAATATATGATTCAAGGCGTAATATATCAAAATTTTCGGTAAATTGATGGGTAAATTAGGTGAATAAAGGTGCTTTTAAACATATTGGTTGTTAAGTACTTAAAATCCCCATTTTTGTTAATTTTTTAAGCTTTTTTTAAATTTTAAATTCCCTTTGGCAGTCAATTATTTGGTGAATGACAGCAAAGTGTAAGTTAAAATTAAGGGGCTTGCCACAGACAGATTTAGATTTGATTCTAATTCGGATTAAAAAATTATGATAGAAATAATTATTACAAAAACTATTTTGTTTTGAAATATAGGGAAATCAATCATCAAAATTTTCATTCTGATTTCTTTCCAATAAAGGCAGCATTTCAATTTTTGAAAGAGATTTTGAAAATGCGGCTCCTTCTTTGCTGAAGTTCCAAACAAACAAATATTTTATTTTGAGATCCTTTCTGATTTTATGAATGGCTTCAAGTGCTAAATTCTTTGTAAGCCCCTTGTTTCTAAACTCTTCTAAAGTTAAAGCAGAGCATAGGTACAATGCTTCAAGTTTAATTGTTTTCTGTTCAATTGTTTTATCTAATAATTCGTTTTCTGAAATTTCTTCCCGGAGAAATCGATGCATGAGTTCGAGTGAAGTTGGAAAAAGCAGTATCCAAATTACAGGCCCGTCACCATCAATATACTCCGAAACCGTTGCAGCATGGAGCTTCTTTAGCTTTTCAATTACCGTTTCATCAACATTCAATTGCCGGGAATCATTTTGCACGTCGAATGCGTCGTTGGCAAGTTGAATCATCCGATTGAAATTGTTGGAATTCATGTTTTAATTAAACTAAAAAAAAGTTGTATGCGCATTTTTAATGCACGCACAACTCTTAAAATTCGGAAGTATCTTAACGTTGGAAAGTGTGGACTAGTATTTTACAATTTTGCTTTGAAAACTTGTATTTCCATCGGTGTAATGAAGCAAATAAATGCCTGGTGTAAGTAATTCAGTATTGATTTCTGATTTTAATTCTGTAATTACTTTTCTTAATACTTCTTTTCCTGCCACGTTAAAAATACTTATTTTCCCGAATGTAAAATTACTTTCTTGCTGAAGTAAGGTCAATTCGTTGCTGAAGGGGTTGGGAGTAACAATAAGCGTGGGTTTTTTTGAAGCAATATCTTTAACTCCAACATTGCCATTAAAATAGAAATAGGTACTATCACCTGAATCAATTCCTCCAAGAGCATCGTAGGAGAAATTAGTCTGACTAAGTAAAATGCTTGCAATATCATACGTGTAAAAGTTTTTACTGAATAACACCCAAGCAGTACCGTCCCAGGAATCTGTAATAGAATTTATAAGCTTGTTGTTTACATCGTACGTATTTGTAGTTTGATTTGAGTTCTCCCATGCAGTACCTGACCAGGATTTTGATATTGAGCCGATCTGATTGTTATTCACATCATAGGTATTCGTTATCTGACTTGAGTTTTCCCAGCCGCTGCCATTCCAGATTTGGTCTGTAGAAGTAATCTGATTATTGTTTACGTCGTAAGTGAAATCGACCTGATAGAAATTTACCCATGCAGTACCATTCCAGTTTTGCAGAGTATTATGAGTAAGGTTATTGCTAAGATCGTAGGAAGATACAATTAAAATATTGTTATCCCACGTATTAACGTTCCAAAGCTGAGATGTGGAGCTTGTCTGATTATTGTTGACATCGAAAGTATAAGTAGTTAAAGAGGAATTTTCGAAAGCCGCACCAGTCCAGGTTGTAAAAGTAGAACTTGTAAGGTTGTTATTTACATCATAAGTATTGACTGTCTGTTCAGCATTTTCCCAAACATTTACATTCCAGGCTTGTCTTAAAACAACTGTTTTGTTATTGTTTACATCGAAAGTTTGAGTATATTTTTCTGAATTTACCCATGAAATACCGTCCCATATCTCTTTCACATAAGAAGTTATATTATTGTTTACA
>JAYURB010000528.1:0-5912 GCA_043756425.1 Bacteroidota bacterium | reverse complement strand
ATTAACATTGAAGTTAGTGGCCAACAATTAAATGAAATTAGTATTTACGATCCAATTTCAAAATTAGTTTTTAAAGAACGGTTTACGAAATCGTTAGCTATAAATACACAAGCATTTAATAGCGGTTTATACTTTTATTATATTGTAAATAAAAATGGTTTTGTTAAAAGTGGGAAAATAATAAAATAATGTCTGAGAGAAGTTATGTCATTGCCGGCTTGCATTAAATAATTGTTCAACAAAGCAATTATATACACATTGAGTATGACAAACCACGTCCTCAACAGCTGCGACTGCGACCACGAATTAAGTTCAATGGCAAATTGTAATTTCCATGGCGATGCTAATGGAAACGTATTAATGGGCGGAGGCACCACTTGGGCAGGCAACAGGAATTCCCTACCCCACGGAGGACCCGGACAACATCCTACATCTCATCATGCAGGACATCATGGGTACCATGGTCAGGCTGTTACGGCCAATCAGTTTACATTTGATCCTAATTCACAAACAGCCGGAGATTTTTCACAAACCTCTTTTTTTACAACTAATATGTGGCCAACCGTTCCAAAATATGAACATTTGCCAGTCCCAAATCCGGTTCAATTATTTACTCAATGGCCTCCATACATTTATTCAACACTCGATGGTGTACAAGGTTATTGTCTTGACCCCATTATGGCACGAGTGGGAAGACAAAATTATTTTTTGGGAGATATAGTTATTTATCCAAACCCGGCATCAAATTCAATTACTGTTAAAAATGTTAATATTGGATCACTAATTAAAGTAGTTGATATGGTTGGGGGAGTAATGAAAATTGAAAAATCAGTAGGCACTTTACATGAAATAGATATTAAAATATTTCCACCCGGAATTTATTTTATTTATGTTGATAATATACCGGCAAAAAAATTCGTAAAAATATAATTAAAAAACATATTAAAATGAAGAAATTATCATTTTTGTTTCTGTTATGCGTTTTCTATCTTCAATCAAATGCGCAGTTAAATTTAGTTCCAAATCCAAGTTTTGAATTAAATAATAATTGCCCTACCAGAGCGGGTGGTACACCTTTCTGTTTAGCGTATGATACGGTTCACCCACCTCCAACATGTTTCGATTATTTATTGCTTTCAAGTTACTTTGACAGTACAATGATTGGATGGACATCTTACAGAGAAACGCCTGATTATTATAATGCATGTGCAAGCGGTACTCATCCTGATGTAGGCGTACCTATTAATAAGTTTGGCTCTCAAACAGCACACGATGGCAATGCGTATGTAGGAATTATAACCTACAATGTTACGCAAATTTATCTGAGATATCTTTACGACAGTCTTGGCAGTGCTGTTTGGGACACAACTATTAATCATTATATTTATAAACCAGTTTGGGATACGGCTTTTAATCGGTATGCTTTTACTCTTACAGATACTCTATTAATTAGAGAGGTAGTTGGAACAAAGCTCGATTCAGTTTTAGCAATTGGCGTAAAGTATTTTGTAACATTTTGGGCATGCAGAGTTAAAAATCATGACGTTAATTCGAAATATAAAGGAGCAAATGATAAATTAGGAATGAAATTTTCTACTGTTCAATATTCTTATTGGAATCCGGTTCCAATTGATAATTTTGCTCAGGTTTATATTGATTCAATAGTTTCTGATAGTGTCGAATGGACAAGAATTTCAGGGCCATTTATAGCTGATTCAAGTTATTGCTATATCTCCATTGGAAATTTCTTTGATGGAAATAACACTTCTGCGATTGATACTGGTTCTGTTCTTAATATATATAGACCTTATTATTACATAGACGATGTATGTGTAAGCAGTGATTCTCTTACATGTTATTCTTTGCCAAATGGAATAAAGTCGCCACAAAACAAAGAAGCAATTAATATTTATCCAAACCCTTTCAATGATGTTATTATTATAGAAGCCAGTGATCAACAATTAAATGAAATTAGTATTTACGATCAAATGTCAAAATTAATTTTTAAGGAAAAATTTACGAAAACGTTATCTATAAATACACAATTATTTAATAGCGGTTTGTATTTTTATTGTATAGAAAATAAGACCGGTTATGTTAAAAGAGGGAAAATAATTAAATAATTATTTATTTATTGAATTATAAACGAACTATTTGTATATTTTCTCTACAATTTGATTTTCAAATTTTAGGAAAAGAAAAATAAGCCAATTTTTCGTTCACAAAACTTTATTCAAAAGCAGCAAGTCCGGTAATATCCATTCCTGTTATCAAAAGGTGAATATCGTGTGTGCCTTCATAGGTAATAACAGATTCCAGGTTCATCATGTGTCTCATGATTGGATATTCGCCCGTAATTCCCATGCCACCGTGAATTTGTCTGGCTTCTCTGGCAATCTGCAAAGCCATGTTAACATTGTTTCTTTTAGCCATGGATATCTGAGCCGGTGTAGCCCTGTTTTCATTTTTCAATACACCGAGGCGCCATGTTAGAACTTGTGCTTTAGTGATCTCTGTAATCATTTCAGCAAGCTTTTTCTGTGTCAACTGAAAACCTCCAATAGGTTTGCCGAATTGAATACGTTCTTTGGAATAACGTAAAGCGGAATCATAACAATCTAATGCTGCACCTATGGCACCCCAGCTTATTCCATAGCGTGCAGAATTGAGACAGCCCAGCGGACCCTTTAATCCTTTTACATTTGGCAAAAGATTTTCTTTAGGAACTTTTACATTGTCGAAAACAAGTTCTCCTGTAGCACTGGCCCGTAACGACCATTTGCCATGAGTTTCAGGTGTAGTAAAGCCTTTCATTCCGCGCTCAACAATAAGTCCGCGGATAATACCTTCTTCGTCTTTTGCCCATACAACGGCAATATCAGCGAAAGGAGCATTGCTGATCCACATTTTCGAACCATTCAATAAAAAATGATCGCCTTTATCCTTGAAATTAGTAAGCATTCCGTTTGGATTGGACCCGAAATCAGGCTCTGTAAGTCCAAAGCAGCCCATAAATTCACCTGAAGCAAGTTTGGGAAGGTATTTCATTCTTTGCTCTTCGTTTCCGTAGGTAAATATAGGATACATAACCAGAGAGCTTTGAACAGAAGCCGTTGATCGCAGTCCTGAATCTCCTCTTTCCAATTCCTGCATAATAATGCCATAAGCAATCTGGTCAAGACCGCCACCTCCATATTCTACCGGAATATAAGGCCCGAAAGCACCTATTTCAGCCAGACCTTTAATCCATTGTTTTGGGAATTCCGCTTTTTGACAGGCCTCTTCTACAATTGGGGAAACTTCTCTTTTTACCCATTCGCGAACACTGCTTCTGACAAGAAGGTGTTCTTCTGTAAGTAATTCATCAACTTGAAAATAATCGTGATATTGGAAACGATCTTTAGCCATTTAAACGTAGGTTAGTATTAAAATTAAAGGTGCAAATTTATGAGAAATAAAGTTAATAGCATTCATTGTTAAGCAAACATTGCGGTCAATATCCTATTACTGTTTTTTTCAGATAATTACTTTCTTTATTTACCTTGCAATTTGATAATTTTTGTTTTGGGCATGAATGTAAAAATAGATGAAGAGGCACTCATAAAAATGCTTTTTGGGCGCAATGTTTCAGCACCGGGAATATTGTACGATAGATTTTCCTCCGTATTGTATGGATTAATCTTCAGAATTGTCAGAGACCATGATTTGGCTGAAATTACCCTTCAGGAAACTTTTTCTAAGATTTGGAATGATTTTCAACAATATGACGCCTCCAAAGGCCGTTTATTGACCTGGATGATAAATGTTTCCAGAAAACTATCCCTTGAAAAGATGAGGTCAAAATATAATTATGGACAGAATTTAAACTTATCTGCTGAAAGCTACGTATCTATGTTAGATTCGGAGAACATCTCTTCCTTTAATCCCGAAGCAATAGAATTAAAAGTAATTGCCCAAAAACTGGAACCGGAATATAAAATGATTATTGATTTACTATTTTTTCATGGACTCACACAATTTGAAGCTGCTGAAAAATTAAACATTCCATTGGGTACTGTAAAGTCGCGTTCTTATGCTGCTTTGCAAAAATTAAAGGAAATATTTCAGGACAAATAGCTTAATGAATGTAAAAGAATATATATCATCAGGCATTGTCGAATTGTATGCAATGAATGCTCTTTCCCCTGAAGATAAAAAAGACTTTGAAAAAATGGGTCTTCTTTATCCTGAGATTGTAGAAGAGCTTCGTAAAGTTGAAATGAATCTTGAAAGTTATGCTTCTTCGCATTCATTAAATCCCAGACCTCAATTGAGGGAGAATGTTCTCAATAAGTTTAGTAGAAAAGAAGAAGCATCTGCAATTCTAACAGCAAGCAAAAAACCGGAACCGGTAGATCATTCTCTTACTTATAAATACCTTATCGCTGCCAGCCTTGCAGCGTTGGTAATAAGCACATTTGCATCATGGTTTTTTTATTCCCGCTGGAACGATGCAGAAGAAAGGTATACATCTTTGTTAAAAGAGAAAAATGAATTGTCAATTAATTTAAATGTAGTCAAAGCTGCATACGATGAAGCACTGTCCAATTTGTTAATTATTCGGGATGAATTATCCACGGTAATAACACTTCATCCCATTGATACATCGCGCAGTTATCAGGCAAGAGTATACTGGAACAAATTTAACAGACATGCTTACCTGGATGTATTGTCATTGCCCGAACCTCCGGCTGAAATGCAATACCAATTATGGGCATATTTTAATGGCCAAACAGTTGATGCCGGTTCCATTCAAGCGGATACACATAGCATTCAGAGAGTAAAAGATGTACCTAATGCCGAATCCTGGTTAGTCACTCTGGAACCGAAAACAGGTTCAACGGTTCCATCCATGAATAATTTATTTCTCGTTAGCCTGAAAGAATAATTCAGTTATATTTGCTTACAGGAATGAAATATTTTTATTTTCTTATAATAACCATTTTCTTTATTTCTTGTTCCAAAGAACAAAATACACCTATTGTAAGACGCCCTGAATTGTGCGACAGTGCTTCCTTTACTTTCGTTAAAGACGTTTTACCTATCCTTAATTCGTATTGTAATTTTCGGCAATGCCATGCTTCTGAAGAAGTTGGAGGTTATGATTTCAAAGAGTATGAAGTCGTTGCGAGTCGTATTAGGGCCGGTACATTTGAATACAGACTAGGATTGCCTTTTGATGATCCACAACACATGCCTGTAAATATTCGTTTAAATGCTTGCGATTATTTCATTATTAAAACCTGGATAAAACAAAATTTCCCTCAAAAATAAATTATGTGTAAAATCATCATGTATGTAATCCTTCTGTGCAGCTGCTCAGCAGTTTCAGCACAGACAGTTTTTATCGCAGACAGCGGTGAAGTAACTTTTTATTCCTATGCACTTTTGGAAGACATTAAAGCTACCAGCAAATCTGTAAACAGCATTCTCAATACCGTAAACAACGAAATTGTTTTTATGATTCCTATGCGAAGTTTTCAATTTGCAAAAGCTTTAATGCAGGAACATTTTAACGAAAAATATATGGAAAGCGATAAATATCCACAGGCGCTTTACAAAGGAATCATTAATGAAAAACCGGATTATTCAAAACCCGGAACGTATGCAGTTACTACAAAAGGACAATTTACCATTCACGGAGTTGCAAAGGAAATCAATGAGAAAGGTGAACTTATAATAGATAAGGGTTCCATTACCTTGAACACACGATTTTTTGTAGCCTTGCAGGACTATAATATTACAAAACCCAGCCTGGTTTTTAACAATATCGCTGATACTATTGAAGTAAAACTGAAGGCCGTTTATATTCCATTCAAAAAGAAATGATCAAAAAAAATTTACCGATAAGCATTCTATTATTCTTTTTGTTC
>JAYURB010000527.1:0-2574 GCA_043756425.1 Bacteroidota bacterium | reverse complement strand
TAATCCTTAGTTAGTCCAACAATCTGAACTTTATATGTAGTTTTTATATCCCCGGCATAAAAGGAAAATTGCCCAGCATTTTTTACGGTCTTTATTTTAGGATTCCAATATATTGTTGTGCGCATGTCAATTTTAGTTTCGTGAGCGTTAGAGTAATCAGGGGAAACAAAATCCAATGGGGGCTCAAATCCATTTTCCTTGAAAGTTGAGTTTTTAAATAGTGTATCATCTATTTCTCCATCTGCTCTTGGGCTAAACTGCGCGGCATTACTTTTAGTATAAACAGCAATTATGCCACCGGAGCCGCGGGAACCATAAATAGGAGAAGCGCGCTTTACAATCTCCACACGATCAATTTGAGACGGATCGATGGCTACACTTCCGGGAATCCCATCCACTAAAAATAATGGTGAAGTATCACCTGTGAAACTTGACTCACCTCTAATGGTCACCTTGTTTCCTCGCACTTTGACTCCTGGCACTCTGCCATTTAATCCTTGAAGCCAGTCTGAACCCACTCCCCATCTTAAAATCTCATCGCCTGATATTGTTTTGTCAGCCTGACCGTAGAGTATTGTTATTTTAGTTGTCCTCTCTGCAAGTGTTTCTATCTTTTTGTCTTCCACAACAACTTCATTGAGCATTATAACGTCTTCACCAGGTTGGAAATTATTAACTATCCGATCAAGCATGTTAGGTGACTTAGCAGTATCATAATCAAATGGTGGGTAGGTCGTTTGATCTGGAGAGTCATTTATCTTTTTGTAACTCAACTTTACAGGATTTCTCTTGTGGTCTATGCCTCTAATGTAAAATATCGATGAGTCATAGAATTTAAGACCCTTGTGAAAACTAAAGAGACCAATAGGACTGGAATTGGTTGTTTCAAAAAAATTATTATCAAAATTAATCAGTTGCACTTGCCCCTTAAAGGGAATTTCATTTGAAATGTATGCAATACCAGAAATTGGCACACCTCTTTCAATGACCTTGTGATCTACGGGCAAATAGGTTGGTTTCCTCGGCAAGTCATATAAGTAACGATCAGAGATGTCTTTAACAACTGTGGTATCAGTTACGGATACGGAGCAATGAAGTAGCTCAATCGGCAAACCGCTGGCATCTTCTCCTTTAAACGAAATAGAAATTTTCTCCCTCCTTTTATACGAAATCTTCTCCGGATTTATTTGAATCAAGGTCATATGGATTGGATGTTCAAAAATTCTATTTTTGGTGAAATTCGAATTAAATTCTAAAATGGGGATGGGTTTTATGAACAACTCTTTCGAATAGTTTCTATTCCAATTCGTGTAGACTCTAAGAAAATATAGATCGGGTCTCAACGTATCTGGTATATGAATGTATCCTGACCAATGGGAATTGTCTATTTCTACAATTTTATCAAATGCAATATTATTAAACCGATCCAAAAGCTGGAGGTGTATCACCTTACTCAAAGAGTCTTGAACTTCCAATTCTTTATTAAACACATAGCCAGCAATCCAGATGTATTCTCTTGGATAATAGTAATCCTTGTCCGTGTGGACAATAAAACTCTCTTGCAGATCGGATATCTCATTGTAGAAATTGATGTTAAAAGGAGGCTCATAGTTAATGGGCGCTCTCCATATTAAATTTTGATGTGTGTTCCCCTGAAAGCGAAGTGATTGCTCATCAAACAAGTTTCCTTTTGAGGATACCATAACATTTTCTTTCGAACAATGAATCTTCGTTTCAGTGAGGGTCGATGGCAGGTATAAGTCATTAATTGCTAACTTGTGGTTACCTGTAAGAACAAGATACTCTTCAAAGAAAATCGAAGTGTACCCAGGCACTTTGTGATTGGTGGAATCAATTAGAATCTTTGCTTCTTCACCTCGCATATCAACAAGGTTAAAGCCAGATTCATTCAATCTGTGCTGCAGTAATTTTTGGAGAAAAAATTCCTTCGATTTAACATACAATCTTATTCGATTTTCGTTCCATCGGGCATATAGATTCTTTGAAGTTGGTTCCATCGCTTCGTACCAAAGTACTCCATCCAATATCGTATCTTGTTTTGTGATTATCATTTTGTTCAAACACAAATGTACCTGGTAGCCTAAGGGCTTTATGTAGAAATCAATTACGTCCTTAGAAAAGACCCACGCAGTATCATTTCGCTGATAATATCTAAAGCCTGAATTACTCGACATTGAAATTGAATCCCTTGGGAATTCCTGAGTTTCGTATGGGTGAATCCTTTCTTTGATAACTTTTTCAAGAGTAACTTCTCTACTTGCATTTACTTTCTTTGATGCTTTATAAATTTCAGTAGATTCTTCTAAATCAATTTTAAGTCTATAATTCTTTAGTCCTTCAACACGCATTCTGGAGGAAAAAATAGAATAATCCTTGGCAAATACATGCAAATCATAATATCCTGGTTCTACCTCAGGCAAACTAAACTCACCAATGCCATTGGAAAATGTGCCAATAGTTGTGTTTCCAAAAAAGATCATCGCATTACTTACTGCCTTCGTGCTACCCGAAGAAAATATTTGCCCTATTATTTTGCTTTTACTTCCTTCCTTC
>JAYURB010000526.1:0-5935 GCA_043756425.1 Bacteroidota bacterium | reverse complement strand
TGGCGAGAAAAAATAAAGGGTGATTTCGAAAAAAGGGAGAAAGAGAAGATCACTTTTACTCCATTGTTTATTGAAGCGGTATGTAAAGCGATAAAAGATTTTCCAATGATTAATGTTTCTCTCGATGGTACTAAAATCATCGTTAAGAAAAATATCAATATTGGAATGGCTGCGGCTCTTCCTTCAGGAAATCTTATTGTTCCTGTAATTAAGAATGCTGACTTCCTCAACCTTACCGGTCTGACAAAGGTTGTAAACGATCTGGCAAACCGTGCACGGAATAATAAATTAAAGCCGGATGAAATTCAGGATGGAACATTCACAATAACAAATGTTGGTACGTTTGGAAATGTAATGGGAACTCCCATTATTAACCAGCCACAGGTTGCCATTCTTGCTACAGGTGCTATTCGTAAAAAGCCTGCAGTTATTGAGACTCCTGAAGGTGATACTATAGGTATCAGGCAAATGATGTTTCTTTCGTTGTCGTATGATCATCGCATTGTTGATGGAAGCCTGGGAGGAAGTTTCTTGAGGAGAATTGCCGATTATTTAGAAAAATTTGACTTTTCCCGTCAGATTTGATTATTTTTATTTAAATTAATATTATGTTTAAAAGGATTCTTCCCATCCTCATCATTTTTGTTTCTTTTTCACCTGCATCTTTATACGGGCAAAAAAAGAAAAAGGAATTACCGGTTCTTTCTGCTGAGGAAAAGAAAATGGTAAAGAAAGATGCATCAACCATGTTTACGACTACAGATTACCGTGGAGCGTTAAGTGCATATCTGGATTTGTACAATGCCGATTCACAAAATGTTGAATACAACTACCGTTTAGGTTATTGTTATTTGGTAACCACCGTGAATAAGAAAGCTGCATTAAAGCATCTTGAGTTTGCAATACAATCTAAGAAAGATTTGAAAAACGAATGGTTTTATTACTTGGGTCTTGCTTATATGTATAACGATAAATGGGATGAAGCAATTAAAGCTTTTGAAGAATATAAATCCTTATCGCATTCAAAGCCCATTAAAGATTTCCCACTTACTGAAAGGTTGATTGAAAACTGTAATAATGGAAAAGAATTATCTTCTCATCCTATCAATTGTAAATTTACGAATTTAGGTAAGAACATTAATTCAGCATATGAGGAATATAGTCCGGTTATTTCAGCGGATGGCGCATCGTTATTTTTTACATCCAGGAGAAAAGGAAATGCAGGTGGTTTCATTGAGGATTTAGGAATATATACTGCCGATATTTATTTCTCTTTATGGAAGGATACCCTATGGACAAAATCGAAAAATCTTGGCGCTAGTGTAAATACAAATTGGGATGAAGAGTCCGTTAGTATATCACCTAATGGAGATCAACTCGTTTTATATTTTGATAATGAGCAAGCTTATGGGGATATTGGCATTTCTCTTCTAAAAGGAAAAATGTGGCAAAAACCAATTATGCTTCCTCTTCCAATAAATACAAAAGAAGAAGAATACAGCGCCTGTTTTTCATCTGATTTTTCGACCATTTACTTTTCCAGCAATAGAAAAGAAGGAATTGGGGGAAAAGATTTATGGATGTCAAAGAAAACAGAAGGGATCTGGGGTAAACCGGAAAATCTCGGAAAGGATATTAATTCTGTTTACGATGAAAAGAATCCAACACTTAGTCTTGATGGAAAGCGCCTTTACTTTAGTTCAAAAGGATGGAATAGTATGGGTGACTTTGATATATTTTGTTGCTATCGGAATGAAGCCACAGGAAAATGGTCTAAGCCTGTTAACGTTGGGTATCCAATAAATGATGCTGATGATAATTCCGGTATTTCATTTACAGGAGATAATCGATTTGCTTATGTTTCGGCATGTCGAAGGGAAGGTTTTGGAGACAGAGATGTATACAAAATTGAGTTTTTGGATACATTAAATCATCCTTTTGCTCACATAATAAGTGGCACTGTTTCCGGCGCAGGCGGTAAAGTTGCTATACGTAAAGTAACATTGAATAACTTGAAAACAGAAGCAAAACAGGAATTTGCCACTCAAGCGCAGAGCAATCAATTTGTCCTGGTTGTTGAGCCCGGAGAATATTCATTTAAAGTCGAGGCCAAGAATTATCAGGCCTATACGGATACACTAAAAGTAAACGATGACTTCCCTCCTGCCAGAATAATAAAAAATGTGATAATGAACTCCTCCAAATAATATATGAAATTAAACCTTAAGCGCTCTTTGGTTTTTATGGATCTGGAAGCAACCGGACTTAACGTTGGAAGCGATCGTATAGTTGAAATAGCTTTATTAAAAATTCAACCGAATGGGAATTCAGAATCGAAAGTTTATAAAGTAAATCCTACAATTCCTATTCCGGACGAAACATCTAAAATCCATGGTATATATGATAGTGATGTTAAAGACTGTCCAACTTTCAGTGAGCTATCGAATGAATTGAATTCTTTTATGGGAGGATGTGATTTGGCTGGATATAATTCTAATAAGTTTGACATTCCTATGCTTATTGAAGAGTTTACCCGATGCAATGTATTTTTTGATATTTCAACAAGGAAACTTATTGATGTTCAAAATATTTTTCATAAAATGGAACAAAGAACATTATCGGCAGCGTACCAGTTTTATTGTAAAAAAAGTCTTGTAAATGCCCATACTGCAGAGGCAGACACAATGGCCACTTTTGAAATACTTGAGGCACAGCTTGACCGGTATGAATCGCTTAAAAATGACATAGACTTTTTATCTGAGCTTAGCAGTATTTCTAAAAATGTTGATCTGGCGGGAAGGATAGTTTTCAATGACAAGGGTGAAGAGGTTTTCAATTTTGGAAAATACAAAGGGCGCAAAGTTCAGGAGATCTTTAGTGTAGAACCTTCATATTATGACTGGATGATGAAGGGAGATTTTGCTTCTAATACAAAAACAGTAATTACTCAATTACGGCTGAAGGATTTCAAGAAATAAAATTTATCTTTTCAAGAAGGAACTTGTACAATGAAAATTATTGGCATCGGCAGGAATTATGTTAAACATATTGAAGAATTAAAAAATGAAGTTCCTACGGAACCAATATTCTTTCTAAAGCCCGACACTGCTTTACTCCCTTCCGGTAATGCTTTTTATTTACCTGATTTTTCAAAAGAGATTCATTACGAAGCGGAACTGGTTTTAAAGATAAGTAAAGAAGGAAAAAATATTGCCTCTGAATTTTCATCCAGGTATTATGATCAGATTACAGTGGGAATTGATTTTACCGCTCGGGATATTCAGGATAAGCAGAAAGCAAAAGGATTGCCATGGGAACCTGCCAAGGCATTTGATTATTCTGCTCCAGTAGGAGAAATGATAACGTTAAATGAACTTTCTGATTCGAAGAATATTTCTTTTCACCTTGAAATAAACGGTAAGGTTGTGCAGGAAGGGAACAGTAACCTTATGATCTATTCATTTGATTACATAATTAGTTATGTTTCAAAGTTTGTAACCTTGCGAAAAGGTGATTTGATTTTTACGGGAACTCCGGCTGGAGTAGGTCCTGTTCACGCAGGAGATCTTTTGGAAGTATTCCTGGAAAATAGGAATTTGTTAAAGGTGCTTGTAAAGTGATTTTTTTGCAAGACTTTCCTCCGGAATTTTAAACAGCTTTAAAGAAAAGTTTACTTCCCCTTTATTGTATCAAGATTGGTTGCGCCAATATCCATTGTTGGATCAGAGTTGTTAATGGATTCCTTATTCATATTCACCAGCCATTTGCCTTTTTCTCTTATCATAGGCAACTGTAACTCACCTTTTTTACCATCTTCTGTATAAAAAATTGTAGCATTATCGCCGGATATGGTTTCTCTTAAAATTTCATATTTAATTTCCTTCTGGGTAGTATCAGCACTAATTTTTTTAAAACCATTCATCATATTAAGAAGGTTTTCAGTTTCTGCAGTCCCGTATTGTTTGGCTGCATCAAAGTCCTGAGCGCTCATTTCATTGAAAAATTTTTCTGCTACAAATCGAGGAGAATCTGATTTTCCGCAACCGGTGTTTAGAACACTTGTCAAAACAAGTAGGTAAATCAATAGTTTTAGTTTCACTTTGTTTTAGTTATTAGAAGAATATGAATAAATTATTTTCGAATTGGGTGACAAATAAATGTTATCGCAGGCAACAAATTGTATACCTGAAATTTCCGTCAAAGGTATTAAATTTTTATCTCCAGAAGCCTTTTGCAGAATTCTATAAACTAATTCAGTGCAATACATTTTATCACTGCTTTTCAAATCGAATTTTTTATCGAATTCAATGTTTTTAGAATAAAAAACTGTTGCAAATGAGTCAATCAAATCAGGAGAAATATTGAATCTGTAAACGGCAAAAGCGTTAGCCTGGATTGGGTCGATAAAGCTAGTTAGGCTTTCTTTTTTCATTTTTTCGGGTGAATTTGATTCTCCTCCGATAATATGATAAATATAGATTTCCCCATTTTCTCTATGAACAATGCCGGCATGAGAATACAATGGACTTTTCAAAGAGAACATGCGAAAAGCAGTGCTGATTACTCCCCTTCCATCTCTGAAAATCAAATCACCTGATTGAAATAAAGAATCATAAATATTATACGGAAGGGAAGTAGCAGGTATTTCCGATCGTGTATCTGCTAAAATATTTTCTTTGGTATTAAGATAAAAAAAGAAGCATCCGATAAGCAGAACAATTAAAATCGGAGCTATCTTTTTCATGGACTTTACATTCTTTCAGGTGAATCAATGCCTAATAATCGCAATCCCTCATGAATGACAACAGAGGTAATTTTGCTTAAGTGCAAACGAAAAGATGTTGCAAGGTCGTTGGATTCATCAACAATGATATGATCGTGATAAAAATGATTGTATCCTTTAGCGATTTCATAGACGTAATTTGCTACCAGGGCAGGACTGTAATTTCGACCGGCCTCCCCTACTATGGAAGGATGTTGATAAATAAGGCGAAGAAGATTTTTCTCTTCCTTGGAATATGAATACTCCGTAAAGTTTTTCGAATGGTTTATCCTTTCACCACCCTTCCGTAATACCGATTGAATCCTGGCATAGGTATATTGAATAAAAGGGCCGGTATTTCCATTTAAGTCAATACTTTCAGCGGGGTTAAAGAGCATTCTTTTTTTTGGGTCCACTTTTAAGATAAAGTACTTTAGCGCTCCCATACCAAGGGAATGATACAACTGCCGTGCAGCCGGTGAATCATAGTCATCTAATTTCCCCTGAGCTTTAGTAATCATTTCTGCCTGTTCTGTTATTTCTTTGATCAGGTCATCTCCATCGACAACAGTTCCTTCTCTTGATTTCATTTTTCCTGAAGGAAGATCAACCATTCCATATGAAAGATGATACAAACCTTCGGCCCAGCTTCGCTTCATTATTTTAAAAATCCCTTTCAGTACTTTGAAATGATATTCCTGCTCATTGCCTACAACATAAATTAACTTTTGTAAACCGGGGTAGTCATCGAAGCGTAATTGGGCAGTTCCCAGGTCTTGTGTAATATAGACACTTGTGCCATCGCTTCTAAGCAGAACTTTTTGATCAAGGCCTTCCTGAGCAAGGTCAACACGGATAGAGCCATCTTCAGAACGAAAAAAGTAATTTTTTGTAAGACCGTCTTCCACAATTTTTTTACCAAACAAATAAGTTTCTGATTCATAATAAATTTTATCAAAACTTACTCCCAATTTATTATACGTTTCTTTGAAACCTTCATAAACCCATCCGTTCATGGTTTTCCAGAGATTTTTTACCTGAGGATCGTCCGCTTCCCATTTTAAAAGCATTTCTTTTATCTCTGCCTGCAAGGGTGCCTGCTGCTCAGCCTCTTCTTTCGTTGCTCCTTGTTTTACCAGGGCATCAACCTGCTCTCTGAATTTTTTATCGTAT
>JAYURB010000525.1:0-5937 GCA_043756425.1 Bacteroidota bacterium | reverse complement strand
CAATTTTATCGTGAAAATAATTTACAGGATACTTTATCTTCTACCTCTGCTTTTTTCTTTTGTGCCAAATAGTTCAACTGCCAATACAGGTTTATCTGGAAAACCCGGCGAAATAATTCAAACGGTTACAACAAATCCAGACTTGTCTGCAAACGTCATTAATGATACTATTTGCGGTGCTATTGAGTTGACTTTAGATTCCCCATATGTTACAGGTAATACAGCTTTGGCTTCATTAACTGATTCTATTGATCCATACCTTACCTCTATTGGATGCACTTGTTCCGTACTTAATAACACATTGTGGTATAAATACCATGCAGCCATAAGCATGAATAGAGTCTTTATTCGTTTAAAGACAGATTCTTCAAGCACTTTTTACAGTTGGCTGAATGTTTTTGTGGCAGGAAATATTACAGCTACATGCACAGGAAATTTAATTTTTCTGGGTTGTCAAACAGGACCTAATTCACCTGTGGGAATAGATTCAACTGAAATATCTTTGTATGGGGTACAAGCCGGAAGCGACTATTATTTCATGATTGATGGTTATAGTGGAGCGACAGGGGAGATTTCCATTGCTATTCGCTCAGATACAACATTAAATACAATAGATGCTTTTAACGCTTTTCCTGAATTGTCCATTTTCCCTAATCCGGCTGAAAAATTCATTAATATTCATAGTAAATTGGAAATATCAGATGTTACTATTTCAATAATTAATATTTACGGTCAGGAAGTGTATAATTCATACTTTTCTTCATTAGTAAACGAAAGAATAGCAATAAATGACCTACCAACAGGTTTATATTTTTTAAATTTTTCAGGAAGAAAAGGCTCATTTAGTAGGGAAATTATCATTAATTAATTTCAATTTCTTATATATCCTCTTCAACAGATTGTTTTTTTTAAGGTAATTGATGATTTTAAACAATTAAGTACCCTATTTCCAGATATAAACTCATTTCATTTGGATAGTTATTATCCTCTTAGAAGGACCTCAAATTCTGACATTATAAAAAAAGTTATGTTAAAAACTTGTTGAAAAACTGGCTGTTCCTAAAAAAAAATTACATTTGCACTCCTAACCTAAAACTTAAAAAAAATGAAAAAATTATACGCGTTAATCGTATCCCTTATGATAGGATTCTTATCCGGTTTCGCACAGGATAAGATGCCTATAAAGGCGCATGGAAATTTTAATACTAAAGAAGTAAAACATCCATTTGCCCTGCAGATGAAAACCATTCCTGCAAGCACCAATCATTCCGCTTCTGTATATTGGTCAGATGATTTCAGTAATCCTGCAACCTGGGTTTTTGATCATGATCCAGCAACATCAACAGACTGGTCTATTGGAAACAACCCTCCCGTACAGGGATTTCCAAGAGAAATTAAGTCGCAAACCGTATTAAATGGTTATGCTATATTTGATTCTTTTGGACTTTGTGATCCTGCAAACGGTCAGATCGGATCTATGACCATGACATCACCGGCAAATTTGACCGGTCATAATTATGTTCGCCTTAAATTTTCTCAATATTATTATCGTTTTAAGGACAGCACTTTTGTTTATGTAAGTACTAATGGGAATACATGGACAAAATTTCCTCTTAATTTAACTGTAGATTCATTTGCTTTTAATTCTATCAGCGGTGCAGTTAATGCTTCAATAGAATATCTTGATATTTCATCCGTAGCAGCCAACCAAGACTCTGTATACATTCGTTTTGAGTTTTATAGTCCACTAAGTTTAAACCCTGATGGTTGCGGTGGAGGTTGGATGATTGATGATGTTTCTCTTGAAGATTATCCGGCAATTGATGCTACTCCTGATTTAGCATTTGGCGGAGAATATTCTGTGATACCAATAATTCAACCGGAGTCATTTAAACTTCGAGGCAAAGTAAGAAACGTTGGTCGTACTTCTTTTACAGGAGCAAAAATTTTCTTTGATGTAAAAAATGGTTTAGGTAATACAATTTATCAGGACTCATCTAATGCTTCTTTAACTGTTGCACCAGGCGATACATCTGTTTATCTTAACTCTTCATCTCCTTTTATCCCTGTAGCAACAGGAGAATATTATATTGATCAAAAAGTAGTTGTTCCGGGAGATTCTGATATAACTAATGACAGCACTTTTGATTTTAATCGAGGACAATTATTTGTAGATGATTCTCTTTATTCACGGGACTATGTTTTTTGGACTTCTACAGCATATTTTGGAGCTTATGGATACAATAACGGTACAGGATCTTTCGGTTCTATTTTTAATGTTTACCATGCTTCTCAATTCTCTTCAGCATCAATTTACCTAAGTAGTCCTACCTTGGGTGATCATGTGAGTATTTCCGTATATGATGTAAATGGAGGTGTTCCAAATACCCTTATTGGCTCAACTGCTATTTATACAATTACTGCCGGTGACACCGCTGGGAATGAAATCACTCTTCCTTTCGCTCCATGGGTAAATGTTGGTGTAGGTGACTATTTTGTTGCTGTAAACCAATTGGATCCTCGTAATCTAAGTCTTAGATTTTCGGATTTAATTTTTACAAAACAAAAAAACTTCCTCAAATCCACATCTGTATGGCGTACTTTTGAAAGTCAGGGGTTAAATGCCACACCTTATATTTTTGTGAACAATCCTTCGGGAACTCTTCTGAACGTAAAGGATAATAAAGTTGGTTCTTCTTCCTTTGAAGTATTTCCTAATCCTTCCAATGGAAAAGTGTTCTTTACGAACAAGAGCGGTTTAAATGAAAAGAATGTCTTAATTAATGTTTTGAATAACCTTGGAGCTATTGTAAAAACAGCATCCTTTGATTTTGTTTCCCATGGCAACATAGATCTTAGTTCATTCCCTGCCGGAGTTTATACATTAAATATAGTTACTGCTACCGGACAGGAAAATAAAACAATTGTTCTTCAGTAATTAATCTTCTTACCATTAAAAAGCTGTCAGTTTATAACTGACAGCTTTTTTTTTGAGTTAAAATGATCAGCATTCTGGCAATTAGACTTTTTTAATATTTTTCGCCAGTCGTGAAGCAAAAATAAAATCATTTAGTTCTTTATTATCAGTCCTTAAAATATCATCTACGTTTCCCTCCCACCATTTTTCACCATGGTATAGATAAAGTATTTTATCACCGACCTCCAATACGGTATTCATGTCGTGTGTATTAACGATCGTAGTAATATTAAACTCCTCGGTAATCTCTTTGATGAGGTTATCAATTACTATGGAAGTCTGAGGATCCAATCCGGAATTAGGTTCATCGCAGAAAAGGTATTTAGGATTAGGAGCAATGGCACGGGCAATAGCAACTCTTTTTTTCATTCCGCCCGACAATTCAGACGGTGTCAGTTTATTTACGTTAACCAAATTGACTCGCTTAAGACAAAAGTTAACACGCTCGATTTTCTCTTCCATGCTCATAGAAGTAAACATATTCAAAGGGAACATTACATTCTTTTCAACATTTAATGAGTCAAATAAAGCGCCGCCTTGGAATACCATTCCAATATCTTCCCTAAAAGGTTTTCTCTCTTTTCTGTTGAGTCCTGAAAAAATATTTTCATCGTAAAGAATCTCGCCTTTATCAACTTCCAGAAGGCCGACCATGCATTTCATCATAACGGTCTTTCCACTGCCGCTTCCTCCAATAACCAGGTTCATATGACCGGTTTCAAAGATGCTGCTGACATTTTGCAGGATACTTTTCCCATTAAATGTTTTGGATATTTCCTTTAATTCAATCATGTAAGGATCAACTGAGTAAGGATATAATCAAAAATCAGAATTAGTATACTGCTGTAAACCACAGCATTTGTACTGGAACGGCCAACTTCAAGGGCACCGCCTTCTGTATGATATCCGTGATATGCAGAGACGGTTGTAATCAGATAAGCAAAGGTTGTAGTTTTTATTAAAGCAAAAACAATGTTGAAAGGAACAAAACTATCCTGTAAGCCTTTAATATAATCCGCCGAACTAATTACCCCTGCCAATGTTCCGGCAATCCAGCCACCGAAAATTCCTAAGAACATGGAAATGATTACAACAAAAGGGAATATCATCATGGCAGCAACAACCTTGGGCAAAACTAAATAAGCGGAAGAATTTATTCCCATAATTTCCAAGGCATCAATTTGCTCTGTCACCTTCATGGTTCCTATTTCTGATGCTATACTGGAGCCGATTTTTCCGGCAAGTACAAGGGACATCATGGTTGGTGAAAATTCAAGGATGATTGAATCTCTTGCAACAATGCCTACAGCAGCCAGTGGAACCAATGGATTTACTAGATTATAAACAGTTTGAATAGTGATAACAGCTCCCATAAAAACGGAAGTTAAAGCAACAATGCCCATCGATCCAAAACCGAAATTATCAAGTTCACGGATCAGCTGCTTCCAGTAAATTGAAAATTTTTCGGGCTTGATTATTAGCTCTTTTGTGAAGATCCAATATCTGCCCAGATGAAAAAGCCAGTTCATGAATGGGCTAATGTACGAATTACTTAGAATCAGGAATCAAATTATTAGAAAACAGTTTTTGTAATTTTCCTTTACGCCGGTTAATAAACTTAACCACAATTTGTGTAAATAAAAGTAAAAAGTGTGCAATGAAATCATGAAAAGATAGTTGAAAACTCCTTACCTTTAATTAATTAATAACTTATGAGAAAAATTCGTTCAATCTGTATTTTAGCTCTTGTATTGAGTATTATTTTTTCAGGATGTGGCATTTTCAAGAAAAAATGTGATTGTCCCCCTATCGGTAACACCCGTGTAAAAGAAGCAGGCCGAAAAGCATAATTTATTAATTTTTCAGGACTTTTTTCTACGTATTATTAAGAAATAAGAAATACTTTTGAGGCCCTTAATCAAACCTGCAGGGAAAGTAAATGGCCGAAGAAAAATGTTTTTTATCTGAGTTAAAACTTGGACAAAAAGGTATAATAGATTCATTTACAGATTATGAATTATCGTTAAAGCTTCTTGAAATGGGATGTATACCGGGTGAAGAAATAGAGGTAATTCGCATGGCACCCTGGGGTGATCCCATTGCAATTTCAATTTCAGGCTATGTTTTAGGGCTTCGAAAAAATGAAGCTGCAACTGTTAAACTTCGCAGAGTATAAGACTTAAATAAATTAAATCCACTTTAATCTAATAAACACAAAATCATTCATTGAAAAAGTTTAAAGTAGCATTAATTGGTAACCCTAACTGTGGAAAGTCGACGGTCTTTAATGGACTCACGGGGCTTAACCAGAAAGTGGCTAACTTTCCCGGAGTCACCGTTGAAAAGAGATTGGGTTTTGCTACCTTAAAGAATGATAAAAGCGAACAAATAGAATGTGAGTTTATAGATCTTCCGGGAGCATATTCTCTTTATCCGAAATCGCCTGAAGAAAAAATTCCTGTTCAGTTATTGTGCGATCCGCAGAATGAACTTCACCCCGATCTTACAGTTGTTATCGCCGATGGTACGAACCTGAAGCGAAATCTTTTTCTCTGTTCTCAGATCATCGATTTAAAAATTCCTGTCATTATGGTCATTAATATGATGGACATAGTGCGATTCAAAAAAATTGAGATTGATTTTAAAAAACTTTCCGAAAAACTTGGCATACCTGTTATACCTATGAATGCAAGAAAAGGGGAAGGCCTGGCTGAATTGAAAGCAGCGATTACTAAAACATATGTCCTTCATCAGAGTGATCTGATAAACATCCATTCTTTTTCTCCTGAAGTAATTGATACCATTAAACAAACCATTAATGTAAACAGCGACTACAATGCATTTCTGGTAGCCAACAACCTGGATCTGATTACCAATCTGGAAATTCAGGAATTCAAAAAAGAAAAGATACGAAAGGTTCTTGAAAGCAATCATTTCAACGGACAGCAAATGCAGGCGCG
>JAYURB010000524.1:0-2582 GCA_043756425.1 Bacteroidota bacterium | reverse complement strand
ATAAATCTTTAAGATTCGCACTAAAAAATTGACAAAATGCAGTATAAGATCTAAAATAAATAATAAATTTATACTTTGAAGTATGCTAGTTTTTCACTAGGTTTGTTAAGAGACGAACAACAAAAATTATTTTTCAATTAATTTTTTTCAATTTTTAAAAACGACCCACCTGAAAAATATCATTCAATGAAAATTAAATTTCTTATTATAATTGCTTTAATTATGAATATTCATACTAAGGCTTATTCAAAAATATTTCTTGGCTTTGATGGTGGAGTAAATTTTTCAACTCTTAAAGTTTCCGGCATACAGGATTTACAGAAAAATATCGGCTTTCACAGTGGCATTCTTTTCAATAGCCCAAGGATTATTAAACATTTATCCATTATGACTTCTGTAACCTTTTCCACCAGAGGATTTTCATATGTATATAAAACGACAACGAATACCACAACTCCCGACACTTCGGGAACCTCTATAACAAGCACTGTATACGAAACAGCAAAAGTTAAGGCCAACCTCGGATATATTGACATTCCATTGCTTCTTTGCTTTTACCCTTTTAAAAATGCAGGCCTTTTTATTCAAGGTGGTCCCCAGATCTCTATTCTTGTTACGGATAAAGCAACAGTAACTACCAGCGCTGAAGTTAGTACCAACGGACAACAACCGCAGCCGACCAATCCTACTTTAGATAATTCTATTGGCTTTAATAAAAGAGACTTCTCTACAGTTGGAGGTATAGGATATATTGCTTCGAAATTTATGTTCTATTTCCGGGCTTCAAAAGGATTTTCTAAGGTCCAAAAAACAGGTGTTGATAATGCTCAAAATCCGGGCAATAATGTCACTTACCAGGCTGGGTTAGCGTTTAGTTTTTTCTAAGCTTATATTTGTTACTCTTCGGAAAGCATTATAAATATAGCCCTTAACAGCCTCCGGCTCCAATATTTATTAGCTTGAATAATTCAATATTTTTACATAAGTTTGTTATGTAAAAATTATTAAAGATAATTAATAGATAATTATTAAAATGACACTTACAGTTGAGCAGCTTAAAAAAATTCTTGGCCCTTCGAATATTAATGATGCAAAATTATTATCCATAACTAATGCTTTTAACGAAACGTGTACTAAATATTTAATAAATACCAATAAAAGAAAGTGTCATTTTCTGGCCCAGGTGCTGCATGAAACAAGTGGCTTTAAATTTACATCTGAAATATGGTGCAACTCACGTTCTCAACAGAAATACGATACCCGGGCAGATCTTGGTAATACTCCTGCCAAAGATGGTGATGGATTTAAATTCAAAGGCCGCGGATGGATACAATTAACAGGAAGAAATAATTATAATTTACTCTCAAAAGAATTTGGCAAAGATTTTATTATTACTCCGGAGCTAATTGCAAAAGAACCCTATAATGCACTTTCTGCCGGTTGGTTTTGGAGCCAAAGAAACCTTAATGCCAATGCTGATGCTGATGACATAATAACCCTTACCAGAAAAGTAAATGGAGGTATAAACGGATTAGATGACAGAAAAAATTGGCTCTTAAAATCAAAATCTGTTTTAAATTATTAATTGTTTTTTTAATCAATACTTTCTTTACAAAAAATAGATTATTAAAATCTAGAATTAAGACAGATTATTTACAAATGACATTAAAAAATATTTTTTTATTTCTTCAGGTTTTTATTTTTTCTTCGCTCTTTCAATGTCAAAACTCTGAAATTAAAAAATATACATACTTTGATGAATATACAAAAATTCATTTCTCCTTCGATATCCCGAAATCTTGGACCATTGAGCATGACAATGACTTTACTGTATTTATAGGCACTTGCAGGCCAACCTTAAAAGAAGAGGTCGATCTCTATAAAAATTGTTTTGAAGGAATCATTTTCCGGATACAGTATTTTAGCTCCAATCTTGACTCCACACTCAATTTTACCGGATTGTATGCTAAAACCGGCGATGTCTACACAACAACTGACGCAATAAATGATTCAGTTAAAACAGAAAAAATAAAAGGTTCAAACTGGATTGGATTGTATCACAATAATAATTGCGGGTTCAAATGCAACGATAGCGGATTCCATGCTATCGGCGGCGATTGCGAATATGTTTATTTCTCCAATGAAAAACAGACAATTTGCATAACTACAAATGGCAGAAAACTGGACACTACTGTTCTAAATCAAATAATAAAAAGTTTTAGATTTGAATTGTAAAATATTATTGCAATTAATTTTATTTTATTTCTGTATCATTCATCGGTGAATAATACTGCAACAGATGTTGCATCTTTTTAGGAAAAACATATTCAAGGGTATTTTCACCCTTACTTCTCATGAGGTTACTTGATGATCCACCGAAAAGGTAATGGTGATTTTGTTTGTCCTTTTCAGCAAGCACGATTGCCAGATGACCTATTCCTTTTTCAACATTTCCGGGAAGGGCTACTACAAGAACAAAATCTCCCATTCCGGCTGCTTTAAAAGCTGAGAACTTATCCTCATACTTATTCCAGTTTTTTTCCATAAAAACAATCAGGCCTTCTGTATCAGTGTCAGGGAGA
>JAYURB010000523.1:0-2584 GCA_043756425.1 Bacteroidota bacterium | reverse complement strand
GCTATACGTTTTCGCGAACGCTGCGAAAGTTTGACGGCATTGATAACGGAACTTCTTTTCCTGCAAAACAAGATATCATTCATGATGTTTCTATTGTCGGCATATATGAGCTTAACAAAAAAATTACATTTTCTGCAGCTTGGATTTATTACTCAGGAAATGCCATTACTTTTCCAAGTGGAAAATATATGATTGACGGACAGGTAGTGAACCTTTATTCAGAACGTAACGGTTACCGGATGCCTGCTTACCATCGGCTTGATGTGGGCGTTACATGGCAGCGGAAGAAAACTGAAAAATTTGAGTCAAGTTGGAATTTTTCTATTTACAATGTATATGCGCGTGGGAATGTATACAGTATAACTTTTCAGCAAGACCCTAATGATCCGAATAAAACCCAGGCAGTGCAATTGTCACTCTTTCAATTTGTACCGGCAATTACCTATAACTTTAAATTTTAAAAATCAATGAAAACATTCAATAGAATTATTTTAACAATCGTTCTTCTTTATCTCACTTCATGTGAAAAAGTAATTTACATTGATCTCAATACTACCAATCCAAAATTAATAGTGGAAGGAAACATTACTAACCTGCCGGGACCATATACTGTGTTGCTGAGCTACTCAGTAAATTATTACGATCCGAATACTTTTCCCCCTGTAACCGGAGCTGTTATAATTGTTTCTGATAATGCAGGCAATTCTGAAATATTAACTGAAGTTATCCCGGGTAAATATGAGACATCTTCACTGCAGGGCATTGAGGGCAGAACGTATTCATTGAAAATAGTGGCTGACAGAAATGAATACACTGCAACTTCTACTATGCCTTATAATGTTCCAATAGATTCAATAAACTATGAACAGCAACATGAACATGATGGAGGGTACAGGATCGTATGTAAATTCAAAGACCCTGCGGGTTTAGCAAATTATTATAAATTGAAAATAACAACAAACGATCCTGCAAATAATGATACGAACAATATCAGGATTGTATCAGATCAGTATGCTGACGGACAGGAATTGTCCCTTACCTACCGCTCACATCTATTATTAAACGACAGCGTATATGCAAAGCTCGAAGGTATTGACAAGGCTACATACGATTTTTACCGTACTGTTCCCGATGTGGAAGGAGATATAAGGTCATTTATGTCGGCTCCTCCTGCCAACCCCGTTAACAATATCAGCAACGGAGGTTTAGGATATTTTGCTGCCTATACCATTTCGCGCGACACTTCGATTGTTCACTGACACAGGTTCCGTTTGGGGACCAACAAGAGGACAGGAATTTTATTTAGGAGTTCGTTACCGAATAAAATAGTTTTAAATCTCAAAATATTTACAAAATGTTTGCAATTCAAACTTGACAACTCAAATACCTATCTTCGCAACATGAAATTAAAATTGCTTACATTCCTTTTTCTGCTCGCAGGTATTTGCTACCTGTTGCAGACAATGGAATTGGACAGCAACGAATGCAAGCAGAATTACGAAAAGGAAACACGTACTTTTATTTCTTGCACCAAGACAACCGAAATTTTCAACATCACTTCACCAACAGTTTACATCGTTACTGATTTTTCTTATCACAACTTTTGTATTCCAACCGCAGAAATGTTTTCTTCCGAATTTTTTTCCAAAGAACCCGACCCACCCGAACGGCTCTACCTGCACCATTCCGTTTTCCTGATTTGATTTTTTAATTCTTGAATCTTTTGCACTGCACCATTAAATGTTGCAGAGCAATTTATTTCATTCAGGCAATTAATAAAATCAAAATCAATAATGACAGACATATCATTTCTAACACTTTCAAATTACGCAGGGCTAATCGCCACAGCGTTGCTCACATTCAATTTCCTATTAGGAATGATGCTTAGCACTGCTTACAAAAAACATTCTTATTGGAAACGGCTACCGCAATTCATTCAGCAAACTAATATCAATCGTTTACACAACATCACCGCATACATCGCGCTTTCTTTTGTGCTTATACATCCGTTGCTTTTGGTGTCTGATGCAACAACAAAATTTTCATTCACCGATATTATTTTTCCAATCAATGCACCACATCAAAAACTTTATGTAGCACTTGGCACACTTTCAATGTATGCAATCATCACAGTAATTATCACCACACAGAAATTTATCAAAAAGAAAATGTCTTTCCGAACATGGAAAAACATTCACCTCATTTCTTACGGCACAGCAATTCTTTTCATCATTCATGGAATTGTAATAGACCCCCATCTGAAAGACAGACCGATTGATGTTTTTGATGCGGAAAAATTAGTTTCAGAAATATGTGCATTGATTTTAATTGTTGCTACAATTTTTCGTTACCGTTATCATATAAAATCAAAAAATAGAATTGTTTCAATCGCAATAATTTTTTTTTCGCTTTCCGCTCATTCAGAAGACAACACAAAACATTTCAATTACAATCCCGATGCAGGACTACAATTCAAGAAAGGTGATTTTCAATGGACTACTTGGGGCTTTGCCGAAAGATTATTTTCTCCTTCTCAATATCCTGCATGGCGAAGAGTTCGGCAAGGAATGGAATTTCAGTTGCC
>JAYURB010000522.1:0-5944 GCA_043756425.1 Bacteroidota bacterium | reverse complement strand
TTTTTTTTAAAGAAGCTATTCATTAAGAAAGGTGACGACTAACAAGTTTTGTCATTTCAAACATTGATACTTGTTTTTTGCCATTGAAAACTTTGATCAGTTTATCGTCAGCATTGATGTTACGTCTTTGCTTTGGATCCTGAAGATTGTTTTTCTTAATGTACACCCACAAACGCTTAGTAACTTCAGTACGTGGAAGCGGTTTGCTGCCAACGATAGGCTGAAGAGCCATACTGATGTTCATTGGTTTCATAAAGGCTGCATTAGGCGTACGCTTTACTTTTGCTTTCGCTTTTGCTTTAGGAGCCGGTTTTGCTTTTGCTTTCGCTTTTGCTTTAGGAGCTGCTTTTGCTTTCGCTTTTGCTTTAGGAGCTTTCGCTTTTGATTTGGCTTTCGCCGGTGATTTCTTTTTAGCTTTTTTAGTTGCCATTTTTAAAATGATTTAAGGTTTATCAATAGGCAAATCAACGAAGTTTTCATAGTTAAAACACATAAACTTAAATAAGTTTTCCACAATCGAAAAGAATTCTCATAGGGGAATCCTTTGGCTTTGCCCAAGTCTGGCTGACTAGAGAGCATTCATTTTTACCGGAAGCCGGTTTCAGCTCCCGGGCGGCATTAATTTTCGTGCCGGTAAACTAAAAAAAGGCTGAATAAAGCCACCATCAAGGGTTACAGAATGATTTCCATGGAGAAGATTAATTTCTCCGGAAGAAGTTAAAAGTGATTTTACAATCTTATATTTCGTGTTTGGCTGCTATTCATAAATTGATTATTATTGTACAGGTGCAAAAGAGCACCAACGTTATTCACAATTTGCTTTCCCGATTGAAGGTAAGATTTACGGATTTTATGGCGAGAAAGACAAAAACACGAGAAGACTATTCATTTATTTCAAACAATTAAAGAGTCACGGTATTACATATTTAATCCATTTTCAACGAAAATGAAACTACATAGTATGCGTATAGCAAAACTTTCAGTCAGGCTATAATTTAGAATGAAAAATAAACGATTTGTCCTATTCATATTCTGCTTTATTTGTGTGTGCATGAATAATAGCTATTCCCATATAGCAGAAAAGAATCTTTTTCATGGCGGTATTTCCGCGGGACTTTGGCAGCATACAATACTTACTATTTCATTACCCTTTTGGAAATCGTGGTGGCTTACTGCTTTTATGGCATTCATCGTGACGCTGGTAATATTTTTCTATATCCGTCTTCGAACTAATTCTCTTATCAATCAGAATATCCAGCTGGAAGAAAAAGTCAACTTAATGACAAATCAGCTTCAGGATAAAAACACAGAACTTTCAAATTCAATGGAAAACCAGAGGCGCCTTCAAAATCAGCTTATCGTCTCTGAAAAAATGGCATCGCTAGGTCAATTGACAGCAGGAATAGCCCATGAAATTCAAAATCCATTAAACTTTATAAATAATTTTTCAGAATTGTCGGTCGAGCTACTGGAGGAACTTAAGGAAGTTAAGGAGGAATCAGAAAAGTCAGGCATAATTGATGACGTAAAACAAAATCTTGAGAAAATAGTTATTCATGGAAAAAGAGCCGATAGCATAGTGAAAAGCATGCTCCAGCATAGTCGAAAAGCTCCTGATGAAAAAATACCGACAGATATCAATAAATTAGTAGAAGAGTTTTTCGTTCTGGCATACCATGGCATGCGAGCTAAAGATCCCGGGTTTAATTGTGTTTTAGAAAAACTGCTGGAAACGGGACTTCCTTTAGTACCGATAATACCTCAGGAAGTAAGCCGCGTAATATTAAATATTTTTAATAATTCTTTTTACGCAGTAGATGAACGCGGGAAAATCGAAGACAAAAACTATAAACCAAAAGTTTCAATTTCCACACGCAGGACCAATGGCAATATCTTAATTAAGATTCACGACAATGGTAAAGGCATACCCCCTGAGATTAGGGAAAAAATATTTAATCCCTTCTTTACTACCAAACCTGCGGGAGCCGGAACCGGATTGGGCTTGTCTATCAGTTATGATATTATTGTCAATGGTCATAACGGTGAACTGTTTGTCGATTCCGTTCCCGGTGAGTTTACCGAGTTTAATATCTCTTTACCCATAAAATAAGACTAAATGAAAAAGATCCTGGTTGTTGATGATGAACATGATGTAGAACATCTCTTTTTACAAAGGTTTAGAAAAGAAATTCGAAGCGGTTTAATGGAAATGAATTTCGCTTTTAATGGAGAAGATGCTTTAACTTTTATCAAAAGCCTTAACCCTTATGATGTTGTTATTGTATTGAGCGATATCAATATGCCCGGTATGACGGGCCTGGAATTGCTAAAAATCATTAAGAGTGAATACAAAACACTAAAGGTTATGATGATTACTGCCTATGGTGATGAAAGCAATTACAACAATGCCATTTCAATAGGAGCAGACGATTTTATGAGTAAGCCTGTTGATTTTAGTGCTTTAAAAGAGAAAATATTAAATATTCAATAAAAAATAATACCCAATAAAAAATGGAAGGCCCAGCATATATACTAGTTGTCGATGATGAACCGGATCTGGAACATCTGATTCGTCAACGTTTTCGTCAAAAAATTCGCAACAATGAATTCGTCTTTGATTTCGCTCATAACGGCAGAATAGCACTGGAAAAGCTTGATGCGGCAGAACAGAAATTTGACATGATCCTAACAGACATTAACATGCCTGAAATGGATGGATTGACCCTTTTAGTCAAACTTAAAGAAAACTTCAAAGAACAAAAAGCCGTTGTCGTAAGTGCATATGGAGATCTGGAAAATATTCGTGTAGCCATGAACCGCGGCGCATTTGATTTTGTCACCAAGCCCATTGACTTTACAGATCTTGAGACAACAATACAAAAGACTATTTCTGAGATTCGCCTGCTTCGCAAAGGTCAACAGGCTTCTGAAATGCTTGAAGAGACAATTATCAAAAAAGAAATTGCTGAATTAGATAAAGAAAGGGCCGTGTTAAGTGAAAAATTCAAGCAGCAGTTTTTGGCGAATATGAGTCATGAAATAAGGACGCCAATGAATTCAATTATGGGACTCACGAATTTATTGTTAAAAACAAATCTTGATGAACAGCAGCAAAAGTATCTTAATGTAATTAAGAAATCTTCAGAGAACTTACTCGTAATCATTAACGATATTCTTGATCTTTCAAAGATAGAAGCCGGAAAAATGGAATTTGAAAATATTTCCTTTTCCCTTGAAGACTCCATTGAAACTGTTTACCACACCTTGCTTTTTAAGTCGGAAGAGAAAAAGCTTTTTTTCAAAACTCAGATCGATCCGGCATTACCAAAGATAATTATTGGCGACCCAACACGACTGAACCAGATACTCATCAATATTGCCGGTAATGCAATTAAATTTACCCTGGAAGGCGGGGTAACCTTAGACATTAAAGCCGAAAGCAGGAAGGGTGATATATGCACAATCAATTTTTCTGTCATTGATACAGGAATTGGAATTGCACCGGAAAACATTGGAAAGATCTTTGAAAGTTTTTCACAAGCAAGTGGCGATACTACTCGTAAATTCGGAGGAACAGGATTAGGCCTTACTATTTCGAAACAATTGGTCGAATTGCAGGGAGGTACTATTGACATTACGAGCCAAGTTGGTCAAGGAACTACTTTCATTATTAATATCCCTTATCTTGTTGGTCAAGAAAGCGAATTGGGGAAACGGAAAGATTCAGCAAATGATATTGATGCTGCAGAACTAAAAGGAATCCGGCTTTTATTAGTTGAAGACAATCCTTTTAATCAAATGGTTGCAGTAGATACGCTAACCGATCTCATAGGAGAATTAACAATCGATGTGGCTGACAATGGAAAGATCGCTTTAGAAATGGTTCAACTTCAGGACTACGACGTAGTACTTATGGATATACAAATGCCGGAAATGGATGGTTTTGAGGCCACGAAAAAGATACGCTCCCTTGCGCCTCCTAAAAATACAATAAAGATTATGGCTATGACAGCAAATGTGACTTCAGAGGAAGTATCAAAATGTTTTCAAAGCGGAATGAATGATTATATTTCCAAACCCTTTGAATCGCAGAACCTGCTCAATAAACTGGGGAAGCTTAGAAATGAAAAAACAATGGCATCTTAATTTTATTTTATTGATAAATAGTATTAAATTTAAAAGCAAAAACATCAATTAAAATCTATATGGCTAATTCCGTTAATCTTACCTTTCTTACTTCATTTACAGGGGGCAATCCTGAAAAAATGAAAAAGTACATTTCAATGTTTTTAAATCTGTGTCCTGGACAATTAACACTGATGAAAGAACAACTTGATGCAATGAATTACGATGGACTTCGGGGAACAGCACATGCATTAAAGCCTCAGATAACCTACATGGGAATTCAAAGTGGAGAAGACCTGATTAAAAATATCGAAAAAATGGCAGGCACAAAAACAGAGGTTGAAAAACTTCCTGAAATGCTGCAAAATTTTACTACTATTTGCGAACAAGCCATGGTAGAATTAAAACAGGAAATTTTATAACCTTATTTTCCTGTTAACCGTTTGTTGAAAATATTTTTTTACTTTTGACATTTACACAAAACCATGAAAACTTTAAAAAACATCTTTATTGTTGATGATGACGAAATGCAATCTTCCATGTTGCAAGATTATCTAAGCAAGTACTCTACCTTTAACGTCCATGTTTACAATAGTGGAGAAGAGTGCCTGAAAAACATTGAATTAAATCCTGATGTTGTTTTCCTTGACTATAATTTTGACAAAGTAGGAAAAGGCGCAATGAATGGAGTTGATATACTAAAAGAAATTAAAGCTTTAAAGCCAGCCACAGAGGTTGTAATGTTCAGTGGACAGGATAGAATTGAAGTAGCTGTAAATACGATGAAATATGGCGCTTTTGATTATATAGTGAAAAGTGAAAGCGCTTTTCACAGAGCAGAAAATGTCATTTTTAATATCATAAAAAGGCTAAAACTTCAGGGTGAAGCCAGCTTGTACAAAAAGCTGACAATGACCTTTGGAATTGCTTTATTGTTAATGATTATTGCTGTCATCGTCCTATATAAAATGGGTATCATTACCAACAATCCTGGATGGATGTAATGTTTTAATTATTCCATTCCCTTTCTGCTTTTGATTTTTTTGTATTATTTTGGGAAGGCTAAAAAACTTTAGCCTGTTTATTAAGACCTATGCCTCATTATCCCAATACTTTTAAATCAAAGCTTCCTGCAGTTGGCACAACAATATTCACCGTAATGTCTTCACTTGCAGCGCAGTACAAGGCAATAAATTTATCTCAGGGATTTCCTGATTTTGAAGCTTCAGAAGAATTAATTGCTCTCGTTAATCAATACATGAAAAAGGGCATGAACCAGTATGCCCCCATGCAGGGTATATTACCCTTAAGAGAAAGCCTTGTTCAAAAAGCAGAAGAATTATATAAAATCAAATATCATCCGGACACAGAAGTCACTATTACCAGCGGTGCTACACAGGCTATTTACACTGCCATTACAGCAACCATTCGTGAAGGTGATGAAGTAATTGTATTTGAACCTGCATACGACTGTTACGTTCCGGCAATCATCCTTGCAGGCGGTTTACCTGTATATGTTTCGCTTAAAGCGCCCGAATATTCATTGGATTGGGAAAAAGTAAAAAAGGTTGTCAGCCAGAAAACAAGAATGATTATTATTAACAGTCCGCACAATCCTGCCGGTTCGACCATAACAAGTGCTGATATGAAAGAGCTGGAAAAGATCGTTTCAGACAGAGATATTTGCATTTTAAGTGATGAAGTTTACGAACATATTATTTTTGACGGTTTGCGTCATGAAAGTGTTATGCATTACCCTAAACTTGCTGAAAGAAGTTTTGTGATTTTTTCATTCGGGAAAACTTACCACACTACAGGC
>JAYURB010000521.1:0-5955 GCA_043756425.1 Bacteroidota bacterium | reverse complement strand
ATCTTTAGGAACCTCTGTTTTTTTCTCTGCGACCGGAGGCTTTTGTTTCTTAACCGGCTTTGCTGCTATGCTTATAACAGGTTTAGCGGCAACAGGAGCTGCAATTTTTTGTATAACCTTTTTGCTGTCTTCTTTTTTTCCTTTGCTCTCCGGCTTAACTATTTTTTTGCTTTTTTCTTTAGCAGCGGCAACAACTTTTTTCTTAGGCTCAGAAGCTTTTGCTTTTACCGGTGCTTTCTTCTTAACCGGCTTTGCTGCTTTAGCTGCTGGCTTCTTAACGTTTTTCTTTGCGGGAGCGCTTTTTTTCGCTTTACCTTTAGAAATGATTTTAGATTTGATCTTCGTCTTGCTCATATAAAAAATGTTTGGGGATGGCTTTCCGTTAATTCACAATAACGGTTTTATGTTTCTTAATACTTATACGCGTTTGTATATCTTCATCAACCTCGACGTTAACCGAATCTTCGCCATCTAGACGGTCAACAAGGTCAAGGTTTGCTGCTAAAGTTTCGGCGCAAATATAATCTTTATTATTGATCAAAGAACTTCGTATTAATGCATGTTCCAGAACTTTCAGGTCAATGCGGTCAGTTACTTCAAAACCCCTTTCTTTCCTCAAATTCTGTATTCTGTTGATGAATTCACGGGCAATACCCTCTTCACGGAGGCCTTCATCAATACTTATATCAAGGGCTACTGTCAGCTTGCCCTCATTGGTAACCTGCCAGCCCGGAATGTCTTCTGAGCTTATTTCCACATCTTCTTCAGTTATGGTCAATGGCATATTCCCTATTAAAATATCGAGTTTTTTATCCTGCTCCAGCTTTTGAATTTCATCCTGACCCATACCGGTAATATATGCTGCTGCATCCTTCATCATCGACCCGACTTTCTTTCCCAAAATGCGGAAATTGGGTTTGATCTTTTTCACCAGGATGTCCGATGTATCCGTAATATATTCAATTTGCTTTACGTTAACTTCAGCCAAAATGAGGTCTTTTACAGACTCAACCATTTCCCTGAATCCTTCTCCGGTTACCGGTAATAGTATTTTATTCAGCGGCTGACGAACGCGTATATTGACTTTTTTCCTCAACGATAAAACCATGGAAGATATTTTCTGCGCAAGTTCCATCCTTTCTTCAAGGGCTTTATCGACCTGCTTTGCATCATATACAGGAAAATCAGCAAGATGAACGGACTTCGATTTTCTTCTTCCTGTAACTTTATTCAGATCATTAAATAGGTTGTCGCTGAAAAATGGTGCAACCGGCGCCATCAGTAGGGCTACAGTTTCAAGACAAGTATATAGCGTTTGGTAAGCTGCAATTTTATCAGCTGTGTATTCGCCTTTCCAGAAGCGGCGGCGACTTAAACGCACATACCAATTACTTAAATGTTCCGTAACGAAATCTGAAATAGCACGACAGGCACGAGTTGGCTCGTAATCGGAATAGCTTTCATCAACAAATTTTACGAGTGTATTGAGCTCTGATAAAATCCAGCGGTCAAGTTCATGCTTTTCTTCTGATGATAGTTCCTTTTCTTTAAAAGTAAATCCGTCAATGTTAGCATAAAGAGCAAAGAAAGCATAGGTATTGTGGAGGGTACCAAAGAATTTACGTTGCACTTCTGTTATTCCGTCCAGACTAAATTTCAGATTTTCCCAAGGCTGTGCATTACTGATCATATACCAGCGTGTAGCGTCAGGCCCGTATTTTTCTATTGTTTCAAAAGGATCAACGGCATTGCCAAGTCGTTTCGACATTTTGTTTCCGTTCTTATCCAGAACGAGGCCATTGCTGACAACATTTTTGAAAGCAACAGAATCGAAAATCATAACAGCAATTGCATGAAGCGTAAAAAACCAGCCTCGTGTCTGATCAACGCCTTCAGCTATGAAATCGGCCGGAAACGCTTTTTGAAACTCTTCCTTATTTTCAAAAGGATAATGCCACTGCGCATAAGGCATGGCACCTGAATCAAACCAAACATCTATAAGATCCAGCTCGCGAATCATTTTCTTTCCTGTCGGTGATACAAGAATAGTTTCATCTACATGAGGACGGTGAAGGTCGAAATCACTGTTATGACCTTTCAGAGAGTTTTCTTTTAAAAATCCTGCTTTCACCGACTTGTCGATTTCAGCTGAAAGTTCTTCCAATGAACCAATACAAATTTCTTCCGAACCATCTTCCGTACGCCAGATAGGCAAAGGGATTCCCCAAAATCGGGAACGGGAAAGATTCCAGTCTACAAGATTTTCAAGCCAGTTCCCAAAGCGTCCCGTTCCTGTATATTCCGGTTTCCAATTGATGGTTTTATTGAGCTCAACCATTCTGTCTTTCATGGCTGTCGTTTTGATAAACCATGAATCGAGGGGATAATACAAAACAGGTTTATCAGTCCTCCAACAATGCGGATACGTATGCTCGTATTTTTCTACTTTAAAAGCTTTATTGTCCTTTTTTAATTTGATAGCAATGCGTTCGTCAACGGAAAGGTATTTATCTCCACCCTGCTTCTTGCGTTCTATTTCTTTTTCTTCATCGGTGAGGTATTGTTCCTTTACAAATTCATCGGCGAAATCGCCCATTTCTTTTGTAAATCTACCGCGCTTATCAACGAGTGTAAGTGAGCCAATTCCATTTTGTCGTGCTACACGAAAATCGTCAGCGCCAAAACTTGGAGCTATGTGAACGATTCCTGTACCATCTTCTGTAGTAATAAAATCACCCAGTAAAACTTTAAAAGCATTTCCATCCGTTGGCTGAGCATAAGGCAGAAGTTGCTCGTAAGTCAATCCTTCAAGATCTTTTCCTTTATATTCAGAAAGTATTTTAAAAGGAATTGCTTTATCGCCCGACTTAAAATCTTCCAATAGAAGTTCTGCATTTTTCTCAGGAAAGTATTTTCCTAAAAGATCTTTTGCAAGAACTACGGTTTCCGGTTTTCCTGTATAAGCATTGAAGGTTTTAACGACGCAATAAGTAATATTTTTCCCCACAGCAAGTGCTGTATTGGATGGAAGTGTCCACGGCGTAGTCGTCCAGGCGAGAAAAAATGTTTCTTCTTTTAATCCCGGAAGTGAATCTTTCAATTTGAATTTTGCAACTACAGTCGTATCCTTAACCATTTTATAGGTGCCCGGCTGGTTCAATTCGTGTGAACTTAATCCGGTTCCTGCAGCAGGAGAATATGGCTGAATCGTAAAACCTTTATACAGTAAATTCTTTTTATAAAACTCTTTAAGAAGATACCAGCACGTTTCAATATAGTTATTTTCAAAAGTGATGTACGGATGATCGAGGTCGACCCAATAGCCCATTTTACGGGTAAGGTCGTCCCAGACATTCTTATACTTCATTACTTCCTTGCGGCATTCTTTATTGTAAGCGGCAATGGATATAGTTTTGCCAATATCGTCTTTACGAATACCCAGTTTTTTCTCTACCGCTAATTCAATGGGTAATCCATGGGTATCCCAACCGCCTTTTCTTTTTACCTGAAAACCTTTTAATGTCTTATACCTGCAAAAAATGTCCTTTATAGCCCTTGCCATAACATGGTGAATGCCCGGCAAGCCATTAGCTGACGGGGGCCCTTCGTAAAAATTAAACACAGGCTTGCCTTCCCGGCTATTCACGCTTTCGGCAAATGTTCCTTCATCATCCCACTTTTTCAAAATTTCTTTTGAAACGCCGGGAAGGTTCAATTGCTTATATTCTTTGTATTTAGGCATTTATAAGGTCTATTTTAATGCTTTATTGAAATCGAAGGCATAAAAATGGCTGCAAAAATACTAAAATTATAACGTGATTAAGCTGTTTTTACTTCTGTTGAAGTAGAATTTGACTTTAATTATTCGTTTGAAATTTAATGATTTAAAGCCTTTTTTTCTGTGTTTCATTTAATAACAATGAATTGAAAAATATTAACGAAGCTCATTTACCTTGTTTTTGGGTATAGGATGGTCTCTATCCTCTCAAAAAAGATCCAATTGCCATTAAAAAGGCAGTAAAAAACAAAAATTTATTTTATTAAGTTTTATAAATGATGTTATAAAAATTATATAAAATGTTAAAAAACTATTATTGATTATATATATATGATAATTAAGCATTAAAAGATAATTAAATTAAACAAAGAGATTTTGAAAGTTTTTCTGAGACTAATACTATTGGATAAAATTTCAAACCAATATAAAGATAATCACAAACCGATTCTAACTAACCAAAATATGAAAAAATTCAATTTAACATTTCTTTCAATTATTCTACTTTTATCCGTTTTTCTTATTAACGGATGCAAAAAAGAACCCGATCCTGAAGTAACAACAGCACCAACATTTGAGTCAAAAACAAGAGTATATTATATAGCTGCCGAAGAAGTACTCTGGGATTATGCGCCGGCGAATTCAAATGTTTTCATGGGTATGCCTTATGATGCAGCCGATTCAGTTTTTACAGTTAATCTCCCTTCAGGTCCTACTCCCCGCATAGGGAGCATTTATAAAAAAGCCAGATACATTGAGTACACCGATTCTACTTTTACAACAAGAAAAAACATTGCTCCTGAGTGGGAACATCTGGGAATTCTTGGTCCTGTTATTCGTGCAAACGTTGGCGATTCTGTTCTGGTTTATTTTTAAAAACAATACAAGCATAAATGTAAGCTTACATGTTCATGGCTTGTTATACGATGCCGCTTCGGAAGGATCTCCCTATAATAATGGAACGAATGGAGACGGCAGTAATATTGCCCAGGGAGCGATCTGGCTATATAAATATTATGCACGCGAAACATCAGGACCGGGACCCAATCAGCCAAGTTCTGTTGTCTGGGTTTATCACTCCCATGTTTACATGGATGAATCAGATATGTATTCAGGATTAGTCGGTGCAATCATTATAAATAAAAGAGGAATGGGTGATGAGAATGCAAAACCAATAGGGATTGCCAGGGAGTTTATTACACTTTTTTTAGTGTGGAATGAAAACGCAAGCCTTTATCTTACGGAAAATACAGATACCTATTGCCCCGGCTTTTCAAATCCTGATCCTGATGATTTTGAAGAAAGCAATTTAAAACATGCTATCAATGGCAGATTAATGGGTAATCTAACCGGACTAGAAATGAATGTAGGCGAAAAAACCCGATGGTATGTAATAGGTCTTGGAAATGAAGTCGACTTACATACTCCTCATTGGCATGGAAATGTAGGTACTGTTGACGGACAAAATACAGATGTACTTGAACTTCTTCCGGCTACTATGATAACTGCTGATATGACTCCTGATAATCCCGGCGTTTGGGCGTATCATTGTCATGTTTCTGATCACATGGCTGCGGGTATGACGGCGCTTTATACGGTGCATTAATTTTAATTGTAGAATTAGTAACGTGTTTTACTAAGGGCGAAATTAATTTCAAATTATTTCTTCCATTAAATTGAATTCACAAAATTCTAACTGTGGGAAGATAAATACATTCTTCAAATTCTTTTCGGAATATTAAACCTTATACCCTTAGTAACACTATTGTCTAACCTATGAACTACCTTATTATCTTATTTCACGTAGGAATACAAAACCTTATAACCTTAGTAACACGATGACCAAACCCATGAACAACCTTATTACCTAATTTCACATTTAAATTGCCTTTATTAATAACTGTTTCATAACATCCTTTTTAATAAGGTTATAAGGTTATAAGGTTATAAGGTTATTGTCTTGGGTGTGCGAATCTGCTACTAAGGTTATAAGGTTTTCAATCGACAAAAATATAAAGCCTTATTCATTGTTTATTTTAAACATCTTTAAAAATAAACATTGTTTTAAATAAAAAAAGAATTGATTGATTTGAGTTCACAATATTCTTATAGTGGAAAGATAAATATACTCTTCAAATTCCTTTCGGAATATAAAACCTTATAACCTTAGTAACACGATG
>JAYURB010000520.1:0-15698 GCA_043756425.1 Bacteroidota bacterium | reverse complement strand
AACATGGGTTGGAAACGATTTTCATACTGTAACCATTAAATACAAAACTGATTTTTTTACTCAGCCACCGATAGTAGACTCTCCTTCTGTGTCCAGTTTATTTTATCCTAATCAAGGACAGTTAATCGACTCTAATGACAGTTTGGTTACCGATAGTGTACACTACTATACCCTGCATCATTACCCGCAATTGTATTTTGGATATGGAACGATGAATATGGTATGGGGACATGTTGATACTATTGCTTCCATATCAGATACCTTGCAACGCATAGATGTCTCTTTTCTTGGAAGCGGCAATCCGACAGAGGCCTATCCGGTAAATGTTATGGATAGTATAGGCTACTTGAATTATTATTTAGCCCATTGTCCAAATGGTATTAATAATGTACGAGGTAGCGGCAGTTTACTTTTCACAGATATTTATTCAGGCATTGACGCTATCTATAGCAGCAACAATGCGGGATTGAAGCTTGCTTTTATTTGCAACCCCGGTTCCAATCCTCAAGAAATAGGACTAGCTTTTGCCGGCGACAATGGAATATCGGTAATCAACAACTGGGAACTAAAACTTCATACCTTACTTGGCGACTATGCATTTGAAAAACCACGAATTTACCAGCTCGATGCAAACGGCAATCGAATAACACTTCCTTGGCATTTGAATTGGAATGTCTTGCAGAGCGGGGAAGCGAATTTTTTAGGATGGGGTGGATATGATGTTGGTAAGACGTTGGTGGTAGAGGTGAGTAGAAGCTCTTCAATAATGACACCAATGCCCGATAATGCAGATTGGGGAACATTTTTAGGAGGCACAGGTGATGACGGAATTATAGATAATTGTGTAGATGATTCACATTACTATTATGTTTGCGGGTTTACATACAGCACAAGTTTTCCAGGTGCAACAGGAATAACCATTGCACAGAATTTTTTAAATGGTGGCTCGGATGCCTTTCTTTCAAAGTTTAATATTATTCAGGAAATAGAATGGACTACATATTACGGTGGTAGTTCAAATAATACTTGTACTTTCGGGGGTGCATCAATAGCATACTGGAATGGTGATGATGTTGCTTTAGGAATAACTACAGATCATGCCGGCAGAATTTTTGTAGTTGGGGTAACTTCTTCCGACGATTTCCCACTTCCCACTTCAAATCCTATGCCGGGTGGATATTTTCAGGATTATTACGCAGGAGAACCTGATGGCATTATAGTTCAATTTAACGGCAATGGCTCCAGGCATTGGGCAAGTAGGTATGGAGGAAATACAAAAGAAAATATTCATTCAATAGTTGTTGATAACTCTAATCATTTTTTTGTTTGTGGTACTGTTGCCGGTTCTGTAGAAGATCCGCACACTCCTGCATTTCCTTATCCACATAGCTTCCTACTTTCTTCGAGTTGTCAGGCTTCAACAACCCCCAACAATTTATTTACTTTGGGTCTTCCTTTGTGTAATTCCACTTCAGGATATTATGATACTTATTTGCCAAACTCGATAGTCCGTAAAGGGTTTATAGCAAAATTCGATTTAAATTCAAAAGCACTTCTTCATAGTACTTTATTTGGAGGTACCGGTGAAGCATGGATACAAGACTTGGCAATAGACGAAAATAGTAACAAACTTGCTATTATTGGACATACTACTTTAACTACATCTTTACAAACTTGCTCAGTTCCGACTGCCGGTGAGTTTCCCTTATGTGATATTGGAGGGTATTTTCAAACTGTAAATTCCATTCAAAATACCAGCGACGAAACTGGATTTATTGCTCAATTTGATCAGACTCTAAATTTAGAATGGTCAACATTTTTTGGTGCATGTGATGATATCAAACCGACACATCTGGCTTTTAATTCTCAATTTAGCACTAACAATGCCGATTTATATATTACCGGCTATTCAAACTCTTCAAATAATATTTTAGCAACAACACAATGCATTGAAACAAATAATTGCGCTTTTCCTCTTTGTGATTATCCTAATGGATTTTTTAGAGATCATTTTGATCATTCCGCAACTGTAAATCTAAATGTAAAGCGGGAAATATTTTTATCAAGATTTGATGTTAACAGAAATATAGTTTGGTCAACTTTCTATGGTGGTTCAGGCGATGATTTTAATAATCAAGTTGCCCTTTATGATAGAGATGCAAATGCTGATATTGCTATTGATCCAAATGACAATGTTTATATTTTCTCAACTTCAAAAAATGAAACCAGTAATAATTTCGGCGATGTCCATTTAGAGTTTTTATCTGGATATTATCAAGATAATCAAAACACAAGCCCATTTTCAGGAAAAAGGGACGCCATACTTGCTGTATTTAATCCCAATAATCAAATATTGTGGTCAACCTATATCGGTGGAGAAGGTCATGAATTTGGAACTTCAATTTGTCTTGATGGATCCGATTATTTATATGTTTCCGGTATAATTGATAATTCATCATTGCCATTTGCTTCAAGCTTATTAACTGGAACAGATTTATCTCTTGGAACAGAATATGTTCAACCACCCCCATCTACGACTTCTAGTGATATATTTAATGGATTTATCTGGCGGTTTAACATGATTGGAAACCCAATAGGTATTCAAGAAATTACGAAACAAAATAATTTGCAAATTTTTCCTAACCCTTCTAATAATTTCATTACTGTCGTAATCGGGAATTCCATGATAAAGAGCGTTAAGGAACTTGAAATAACAAACATGCTTGGTCAAAAGGTATTTCACGAAAAACTACCCTTAAATTCAAATACAATTCCCATTGATATTAGAGCTTTCTCAAATGGTCTTTATAATATTAGGATAACTGATAAAGCTACAACAATGAATGCAAAATTTATCGTAGCAAGATGAAAAATATTTATTCATTGCTTATTTTTTTTATTTCAATTTCATTTTCGAATGCCCAGAATTGGCAGCAATTTGGAACTGGCCTCCTCGGTGGAACTTCCTTTATGGTTGACAACATTCAAAATCGCTTATGTATTATTGGAAGATACATTGATCAGAACAATGATACAGCTATTTCTCCTGCATTTTGGAATGGTACTAATTGGTGTTCAATTGGTAGTTTTGACTTTAGCAATACAGGCGGTCCTCCATATAAAATGCTCATGTATGACAGTACTCTATATTTAGGTGGAGGTTTTGAAAAAGCTTATGGAGCTCCTGGAAATTATATCCTGAAATTAAACAGTAGTAACAACTGGGATTCTCTTGATTTTTCACCAAATAATTTAGGTGTTCATAGTTTAGCAGAATATCAAGGAAAACTTTGTATCGGTGGCCGATTTCATGAATTCGGACCTTTATTTTCTTTTGGTATCGTATTTCATAACCCCCCTTTTTGGTCTACAATACCTCCTTTTACTCATTTACCTTGGATAGAATCAATGATAGAATTTGATAATAAATTAATCATTGGCGGTCTCTTTTCATCAGATTTAACTTTAGATTACAAGGGAAATATTGTTCAATATGATGGAATAAATATATTACCTATGGCTGATGGCCTTGATTTGGATGATCCATATTCATTAATTATAGATTTGGAAGTTTATAATAATAAACTATTTGCTGCCGGGAACATCCATGCTTCAAATGTCTCAAATTCGCTCAATATTGTTTGCTGGGATGGTCAATCATGGAGTGGAGTAGGTGGGGGTGTAAACAATGACATATATGACTTACAAGTTTATAATGGCGAACTTTATGCAGCAGGTATTTTTACAATGGCCGGGAATATTCAGGCAGATCATATTGCAAAATGGGATGGTTTTAAATGGTGCAGTTTAGGAAGTAATTTTAATGGCTATATTACTGATATGTGTGTATTTAATAATGAATTATTTGCAACAGGTAGTTTTAATCAAATCGACGGACAACCAATTAACCACATTGCCAAATGGATAGGCGGCAACTACACCGACAGTTGCCAGGTTGTAGGAATTGATGAATTCTCTATAGATAAACAAGTCTCAATATTTCCTTCACCCGCAAATGATTTTATAAAAATAAAAAGCGAAAAATTTAAAATAGTAACAGCAACGATTTCAGACCTACGTGGAAAATTAATATTTACAAAAAAAATCTCCGGAACAAATGAATCACTCGATGTGTCATTCCTTTCTCCCGGGCTTTATTTTCTATATCTTCAAACTTCAAAAGGGAGCTGTACTAAGAAATTTGTTAAAGAGTAATTACAATAGAATTTTTTATTTTTCAAATAAATTTTTTACCTACATTTATAGTAAATTCTATATTAGAAAAATAAAAATGAAAAACTTAATTACAATACTCCTAACATTAACAAGTTTTTATTCCCTGACTTCCTGTAATCAGACTGAACAGAAAAAAGAAGCTCCTGTAGAAAACCCTTCTTCATCTTTAATGACTGAAACCACTTACGATGCCTCAAAGATTGACCCCGCTGCACCTGTTACAGAAATAAAGCTGCTTGCAACCGGAAACAATATGGCTGAAATGAAATTCAACCTTACAGAAGTTAAGGTTAAATCAGGTTGCACAGTAAAACTCACTCTTGTAAATGAAGCTACCGATGCTTCCATGCAGCATAACTTTGTTTTAATTGACTTAGGCTCTGCCGATAGTGTTGCGGCAAAAGGTTTAAAAGCAGGAGTGGCTGAAAATTATGTTCCAAAATCGAAAGAAGTTTATGTGGCAACGAACGTAACTCCTCCGGGTAAATCTACCACAATAATTTTCCCTGCGCCGGAAAAAGGAATTTACGAATTCATTTGTACCTACCCGGGACATTATACTATGATGCGGGGTAAGTTTATTGTTGAATAAAACTTTTCTTATTGAACAATCAATTTTGTTTTCATCGACTGCATTTCATTGCTTACCGATAGAATATAAATTCCCTTGTCAAGTAAACTGATATCCAGTGGAAATTGGTTAAAACCCGAAATTGCTCTAATGTTTTTACGAAGGACTTCCCTTCCATCCATGTCATACAGAGCAAGTATTGCCGATGGTAATTCGCCAATGGAAAAATAAATCTGTACTTCTTTGCTGGCAGGATTAGGAACGACCAATAAACTATTAAGTTTTTTATTAAACCGCACAGCTCTCGTTTCAGAATATGTAAATTGACCGTCAAAATCAATCTGTTTTAATCTGTAATACGAAATACCTTCGTACGGTTCTGAATCAATGGTTTTATAAGTTCTTAAAGTGGTACTATTTCCTGCACCATCAAGAATTTGTACAGGAGTGAAATTTTCCGAGTCTTCGCTTTTCTCTACTATAAAATATTTATTATTAATCTCTGATGCTGTCTCCCAATTAAGTGTTACCACCTTGCCTGATGGTTCAGCATCAAAACTCAACAATTCAATTGGAAGAATTGAACAATTAAGAGAAGCGCCTCCCGTCAAAACCCAATTCAATGTAAATCCACTGCCACCGGGTGTCCATTTATTCACCAATAAATAATAAACTTGTCCTGCAGTAACATTGATGGTATTTACCCAGCCATTACCACAAACATCTTCACTTAAGTCTGAACCATTATTGGGAGTTCCACAAATTGCCGTATTCGTAGAAAGATTCAAAGCATTGTCCAATCCCGTCGTCCCTGTATTCGATGCATAAGAACATCTAACAGGTGTTCCCAAAGATGCACAGGAGGCTGACTGATAAAGTGCAAAATCATAATCGTCAGCCGCAACATTTGGAACAATATTTAAACCAAGGGTGCCACTTGCCTGAATGACTATTTTATACCAATTACTGAAATTCTCACTCAACACACAGCCTCCTCCCCCTTCTGAAACTATTCCGGGTCCGGTGCTTGCATCCGTAAAGCCCTGGTTAGAACATATGGGTACAAATTTTTGACAATCGTTATTATCAGTTCCATTGGGTCCATTTGCACATGAAATGCAATCAAACGTTACCACCCATCCGGATTGGTTAATGGTATTATCTGATGAAAATCTGAATGTTAAACAACCGCTTTGATCTGTCGATGTATACGGCCCTATTCCGGCTCCCATAGCAGCGGCATAAGAAGATGCTGTTCCACTCCAGGATGATCCGGCACCAAATTGTGGACTGTTCTGAGTCGGGCCATTTAATATGGTAAGGTTATCAAAGGTTTGTTCAATATCAAAATTCCAAAAGCTAGCACGCAGACATTTTCCTGCTTGCGATGGACAAAAAGTGCGGTAAATATTATTAATACTATTGGAATAATTAGATGCTGTTCCTCCGTTATCAGTGTATGTACCTCCGCAAGTATTTACCATATTAACTCCAACGTAAGAATTCTGCAAACCTGTTAGAGGATGAGTATATGTAACGGCACCGGGCACAGTAGGACAAGTTTCACAGGTAATAATAGCCTGCCACCCTGAAGAAACCTGGGCATTCCCATTAGAAATAAACTGAACAGTAAGGCAACCGGTTGATGATAACAATACAGGAGGAAGAGTTGTTCCTGAAAATGCTCCAATTAATGCTGATGCTGTGGTAGGACCATTATAAACAGAAAGAATGTCTCCGGCTTTTGTATTGAAAGAAGTAAATTCCATCTGAATACATTTTCCATTGGAAGAACAAAATGTCTTAGTATAATTATCAGTAGTACCGTAGTTTCCTGCACTACCACCGCTATCGTAAAACAATCCGGTACATGTATTTACAGAAGTATTATTGTTTAATATGTAATTCGAAGCACAAGCACTACAGCTTATGGTGGCTTGCCAGCCGGCTCTTACCGTTGAACCATTAGAAACAAAAACAAAGGTTAAACATCCGGTACTGGCTGTAACCACACCGGGAGATGTTGTTCCGGAGAAGGCTCCAATAATTGGCGATGCTGCATTTGGGCCATCGTAAATCGTTAAGACATCGTTTCCTCCCTGCGTACGAAAGGAAGTGAAGTTCATCGTCAGGCAACTTCCTGCAGTTGCACAAAATGTTTCCGTAACATTTAAATTATTTGCATAGTTCCCTGCGCCACCCTGATCATAAAAAGTTCCGGAACAAGTTGTAATTGTTCCCGAGGCCATGTTATATGTTTGACTAAACAAAACATGAGAACAGGAAAATAAACAAATTGAAAAAAAATATTTTAAAAATATCTTCATTGATAAGTGTATCCCCCATGATTACCGAAGGAAAATAGAAAGGTAAAATTAGTTAATATAATCCTTAAATTTAACTAAAAAAAACAACAAAATTGTCCGCCATTTGGCTAATTGAGCTATTTAGTTGGTTAATATCAAAAATTAATCCCCGGTTAACTATAGAAAATACCTAAAGCTACTTTTTAAATTTTTTCAAATGAGAATAATTTTAACCAATTCTCTTAAAATCAATAAACCCCTTTTCAACATTTGTATCCATCAATTGAACCCTGATCTTGTGCCCAATATCGATTCCTTCCAATCCATGCATAAGCCGGCCTTCAACAGGAGGATTAAGTAAACGAACCCAGGTTCCCTTTTCGGAAACTCCCGTAACAATAGCATCAAACTGTTCTCCTATTCTGGATTCAAGCAACATTGCAGCTGCAGACTTTTGTACCTGTCTTTCCACCTTTCGTGCGGCATCTTCCAGTTCAGTGCAATGAACAGCCAATTCCTGCAGCTCTTCAACTGAATAAGGTCCACTGCTTCCGGATATGGCTGCTTTTAATAATCGTTGTGTTACAAGATCCGGATAACGACGATTGGGAGCTGTTGAATGCGAATAATCCTTAACAGCTAAACCGAAATGCCCGCCCGAATCAGCCCCCGGGAGTTCTATAACATATTCACCGGAACCCAATAATTTAATTATGGCAAGAGAAATATCGGGGAAGTTTTCGGTGAAATTCGCTCTGGCATATGTCAAAAATTTATCGAGTTCTTTTGAGTCAGGTTGAATCGGAAGTTTAAATTTATGTTCTGCTGCAACTTCAACAATTCTATCCCACCTTTTGGGTGTTCGAACTACTCTTCTGATTGAAGGAATTTTCTTGTCTTCTAAAAATCGTGCTGTTGCTCCATTGGCAGCAATCATAAAATCTTGAATAATTTCTTTTGCTTCATTTCCTCTTTGTGCTTCAATACTTTTAAGTGAATCACCGGAAAAAACAAAATTAGCTTCTATAGTTTCCAGGTCCAGAGCACCGTGAAGATAACGGAGTGCTCTCATTTTTTCTGATATTGTTTTCTGAATACGAATATTCTCAGCAAGACCTTTTACAGATGCCATGGCTTCAGGCATTAGACCCTTACCTTCTAACCACTGCGCAACACTATTGTATGCCAACTTAGCATAATTGAAAACTAGCGATCGGTAAATATCATAACTTTTCATTGCTCCATCAGAATCAATAAGCATTTCAACAACTATGGAAAGACGTTCAGTATTAAAATTAAGACTAGTGTAATTCGTAGATAATTTTTCAGGGAGCATGGGAAAAATTCCTCCGGAAGTATAAACCGATGTTGTATTATGGCCGGCATGTTTGTCAATAGCTGACATTTTTTTAACTAATGCATCTACATCAGCAATGGCAATAAATATTTTCACAAAACCATTGTCCATTGCTTCGGCAGTCGTCAGCTGATCGAGGTCCCGGGAATCATCGTTATCAATAGAACACCAAAGAAGTTTTCTTTGATCACGTACAGCATTATTTTCCCTCGTGGCAGGACCGGGAATTTTTTCAGTTTCATTTATAACCTCAGTAGAAAAATCAGGCAAAAGGCCCCTCTCAATCATTGCACGGTGAGCAATTTTATATAATATCTGCCGGTGTTTGGTTTCTATAGCCTGGTTCATAATTTCAATTATAATTTAATAAAAAATAGTGCGAATTAAAAAAGAAGTTTATTTTTTCTTCTCATATTTCCAATTGCGGGATTTACCATTTTAAAGCATTTCAATGGTAGATGCAATTCTTTTATTTTTGGTAACTTCAGTTTTTGCTTCTTGTATCCATTCCACATATTCCTTTTTATGTGAATAAGAAAAGGCTTCAAATGATTCTTTTGCTTTTTTATTTTTTTTCAAAGCAGATACTAGTTCTTTAGGAACCTCAAGTTCTTTCTTTTCTTTTTCGCTTTCTTTTTTCCGTGCCGGAAGTTTAATACCGTCATCATTGAGTTTTTGGGCCTGTTTAATTAAATTAATAATTACAGCATCAGCAGGAAGATCTTTCCTGGATGTAATTCTTCCCAAATTCCCCATGGCTTCACCTCCTTTATTGGCTCTTTCCTGAAGCACCTTTTTCGGATCATTAAGCAATGTAGATTTCCAGAATCCAAATGCACAATGTTCTTTAAAAGCTGCAAAACTACATAAAGGACCTTTGTATTCGAAGCAAGCAAAACTCCATTTAATTGTTTCTTCCACTCCCGGGCAAGCAGAATGAATTAATTTACGAAGATGATTTAATATTGGTCGTGCGAATGGATTAGCTTTAGAAATGTACACATCAATTCGAATATCCTTTTTACCCATGACATTTAGATTAATTAAGTGTAAAATTAACTCTTAAAACTGTTCTGACCATTACATTACGTCCGTTTTGCTTTCCGGGAATCCAATCAGGCATTGACACTATTTTTTTCAAAGCCTCTTCATTGCATCCTCCTCCTATTCCTTTCAAAACCTTTGCATCTTTGATTTTCCCTGTTTTATCAACGATGAATGAAACAACAACCCATCCGGAGATTTGCTCTTCTCTGGCAATCACAGGATATTTTATTTTTGAAAGGTACTCCATTAATTTACTCTCTCCACCCGGAAAAGAAGGGTTTTCCTCCACAATGGAATATACTTTGTCTTCTTCAGTATTGGTTGAAGGGTCAGGCGGCAGGTCAATAAAATCTTTGTCTCCATCCCTGGTTTGCGTACTAACCTGAACATCCTTTGTTTCTTCCTGTGTAGGCGGAAGGTCGACAACTTCTTCATCTTTTACTATTTTGGGAGGAGTAAATTTTATTGTTTGCTGCACAGGAGATGGCGGAATAACAGGAGGCAATGGCGCAGCATTTTTATCAATAGGCGGCGGTTCTTCAAGCAAAATGCTGTCCTCCATTTTCAGTTTTAATTCTTTATCTATCTTATTAAAATAATACACCACTAATGGAATTGCGAAAAATATTCCTGTTCCAAAACACGTAATAATAAAAGCAATTAATAACCGCCTGGAATAATTTTTTCTTAATAAATAAGCACCATAACTTTTATTACGAAATTCAAAAACCAATTCTGTTCTCTCCACATTAGTGGCATTAGACCAACTACCAACAGATTTTGATGAAAATAAGCGCCAATTCATTAATTGAAAAGTAAAAGATTTAAAGCATAATTATAGACAAAATTTATTGTTTATAAAAGCAAAAGCGTTTTTCCCACTGCTTTTTTTAAATCCTCTTTCACATGGGTAAGGGAAGCAAAATAACTCCATTTATCAACCGTTTCCCTTACCTGATCAATTATTGCAGATGCTTTCTTTATATTCATTTTTTTTGCTACAGAGAGTAAATCAGCTCTGCTTATACCGTGCCGTTTGTTATTAATGCTTAAAGACTGTTGACTTACCCATACGCTTCCCGGACGATACGAATGACAAACATCAAATGCAGGCGCTAACCCCCACTTGCCTGTTCTGTCCATTATAAAAGCAAAGTTCTTGGTGTGATCGTCACAATTTCTGGCCATTACATTAAATACCATTCTTCTGTATAATTGTTCCGCATCGGTATAAGGCAAATGCATCGTTCTCATGGTTTCGAATAATTGCTCATAGCTATAGGAAGCAACATCGTTGAAATCATAATGCGCAATTGCACAAAAGCTCTGCACATGAAGTTTACCAATACCATGCTGTCTGTCAAAACGCTTAGTCATAAAATGAGCTCTGCTATTTTCTTCAAGCAGCATGCATTCAGACATTTCAATTTGTGCTTCCTTTGCCATTAGGGAATATGCCATTTCAACCCTGCCGTAACCGTTCGTTGTACCTAATTGCTGATCTGCTACACCATCAAATTTAATAAGCCAATGCGTGAAGCCTTTGGGAGCATCAGCCTGTCCCGAACGAATTTCTTTTGTATCGGTATTGAATGTTATGATTGCTTTTGCTCTTGCGCCTCCTGCAGAGGTGCCGATTTTTAAAATATCAAGCAGTGCCTTTTCATCGTCGTCAGACAAGTTTGTATTAAAATTTTGTCGGCCTGCAAGAATTTCACCTGCAATATGCACCAAACCATCCAGCTCAATTTTAGAAGCATTATTTTTTACAGATGGCTCGACGGGTTCAAATTCTAAAGCACCCATTCCCCTTTTCCCTATAAAACAAAGAAGTTCGACAGGGTTAAGGCTATCAGCAGGTCTTCCATTCTTCGACAGCCAGGCATTGATCATTGCATTACCGTATTTATCCGGCAATACATCGGCAAGCAACCCGGGTAAGCCTTTAAACGTTGTACTGTCTCTTAACTCCGGAAAAGAAAAAATTCTTTTCTCTGCTCCTGCAATAGGCATTTTCAAAGGAGCAATATCCCAATTGTTTGATAGAAATGAAGGAGCATATTCAAACGAGGAGAGGCCGGTATTTTTGTCCCATGCAATTGCTCCAACTCGCTTATTCCATAAATTAATGAAAGCAGTAGTTATCATTACCAGTCGCTTGAAGGTTTATCGCTAGCACTACTCTTTTTTCTGCTAGCCCTTTTTCTTTTATTCATTTCCATCTTGGCTAATTGCAGCGGACTAATCTGCTGCATTACTTCAAAATGTTTTAGCAAATGCAATTGCTCCAGCGCTCTTAATATCTGAATAAAGGAACGCAAGGTTCCTCCTCCGCCATTTTCGATTTGTACCATGGTAGATCTATTGATTCCTGCAGCTTTCGATACCTCCTGCTGCGTTTTATTCTGCATCAAACGACATTGTTGAATGAAATTCCCCAATACTTCCAGAACGACAGAATCACTCATTCCATACCAATTTTTGTTGTCTTTTTCCATTATTAATAGTCTAATACGTAATTAATGATGGAAATTTACATCAAATTTAAAATATTTATTTGATGGATATTTCCATCACAAATATAACTTTTTTGTATTAATGATGGAAATATAAAACAAATAACATAAAATAATTTTTATATTATTGATTTTCAAAATATTAATATAATTTTTTATTTAATAATCTTAATCGTCTTCCTCAAATCTCCATTTTGAAAGAACAAGAAATACATTCCATTGGCAAGGTCAGGAACATTGAGTTGATAATTAAAATCATTTTTACTTAATGAATGACTCAAAATTATCCTGCCATTAACATCAAATAAAGTTATATTGGTATTTTGGCCATAAGTATCATTTAATGAAATATTTATTTCATCCTTAATTGGATTGGGCACAACAGCTATCTTCCACGAATCTGATTCTACATTTAATTCATTACTAACATTCTTAGAAAAAGCAAAGGGAGAAGCAGAAACAATAATAGTATAATCTTCTACCTCTCCGCTTGAAAATGATCCGCAAGAAGAGGAAATTGAATTGCGGCTCATTTTTACTCGCATGCGGGTAGTTGTTAACGAAGCAGTTGCAGGAACAGTAAATACGCCGGTGAAATTTCCACTTCCTGTTTGAGAAGTATTTAATACTGATTCACCTGCATCCGTGAAATCTCCGTCGCCATTGTAATCAATATAAATTCTCCAGTATTCTTTTCGTATGGTTGAACTGAAGCCTGTACTGAATGTAAGTGTATATGCATTCCCTCGAACTAAATTTGCTGTTAATCCTGTATTATTATATCCTCCCGGCTCTGATCCTGAAGTTCTGACAATAGAGCCCAATTGAATAAAATCGATCCATTCTTTAGTAGCATTACTTCCATTTGAATTACAATAAACTACCGTTGGAATTATTAAAGTAGAAACCGTTTGAGTTAAAGAAAATGAACCGGTTCCTGAGGGACAGGTTGCATTTACCTCAAATTCATAAACAGTATTAGATAATAAACCGGAATACGACTGGACGTTAACAAAAATAGTTGATGTTGTCCATGTAGGTGTTCCTTGTTGTCTTATCCTTACATCATAAGAAGTTGCACTAGAAATTACAGGCCAGCTCAATGTAAACCCACTTGATGTAACCGATGAAGCTGTCGGTGTAGGAACACCACAAACCTGCAGCGTAGTAAAACTTTGAATAGCGGAATATGTTGCACAATTTATATCCCGAACCCTCCAAGTATATGCAGTATTAGGCAATAACGATGAAAGTGTTGCTGAAGTACTTCCCGAAACCAAAACATCGGCATCCCATATTGCAGAAGAAGCAAGTTTTGAAGAATAATAATAATCAGTCACTCCGGAAATACCGTTCCAGCTTATAGTGGCAGAATTAGTCGTTATTCCTGTTGTAGAAGAACCTCCCGGAGACGCACAGGTATAAGTAATTGAAATAGTATCCCTCCTGACACAATAACCATTGTCTGTGCCTACTTCAAAAAGAATTATACTTCCTATAGGTGTTAATGGGTCTATAGAAAAACTAAATACATCGTTTTGAATTTGAAAAATTGTTGAGCCGGAAATGTTTTTGGGAGCATCTACATAAGAAACAAAGGAGGAAATTGGCAAAAGAGAAACAATATACGATGCCGGATAAATACCAAAATGTTTCAAACTGAAAGGAATGGAGCCGCTTAATCCAGATATTACTGAAGGTGCTGATGTAGAAACAACACCATAAGCGGTTGAAACCTTCATTAAATTCTTATTCATCTCAACCATGGAATTGCATAGCGGCAGAATACGGGAAGCCGCAGGATAAAATCCATCTGTTCCTGCTCCTACCTCCGGTGTAAATCCATACATCTTTCCCTTTGTAGTTTGTTCGCCATAAGCCCAATCTTCCGCAACACCGCTTGCAATATAATTTACGGTTGCAGAAGAATTTCCATAGGTAAAACCATTGTCAGAAGTGAGAAAGGAAGATAACTGCGTAAATAATGGAATCTCAGGATTATTATTTACTCCAACATAAGAGTAAGGATAAATGCAGTAATTTCCATACGAATGACAATTAAATTCTGAAACAAAACTCCGTGAATTACAAAAATTCCTTATTGCAATGTTCTCTACTTCTGAAAAAGGTGACGTTCCCCTGTATGTATCCGAACTTGTTGAAGTTGATGATCCATTGTTAAGTCCCCAGCCATAACTGTAATTTCTGTTATTGTCAACACCAAAGGTACCGTTGCCATTGTCGTGCCTGTTTTTTCGCCACATTCCACCGCCGGTGTTATTGTTTGTTGCATTATAAACATAACCATCGGGATTTACACAAGGCACAATATATAGTTCAGTACTATTAACCAATGTTTGAATCTCCTTATTCGAAGCATAGTTTTCAAGTAAATGCCACATAAAGAAAATTAATTGCGTCATACTTATAGGCTCACGTGCATGATGCACAGCATTTAGAAAAATCTCCGGTTCGTTTTCATCAACATCAGCATTGTCACTTATGCGAACCATTAATAGCGGGCGCCCCTGATCTGATGTCCCTATACTTGATTTAACGGTAATCAAATTTGGGAAAAGAGTGCGCATATCATCTAATTCATTTTGCATTTCTTGAAATGTAAAATGACGTGTTACACTTCCCGCAGGACCGTAACTTCCTCCTGTGCCAAAATTCGATGGTGTAGGTACAGTTAGTGACATTGATGTTCCGCTTCTAGCAGCTTTCTTATCAATCTTTCTATTGTATCTATTAATGTTTTTCCCTATGTCCTTTATCAGGTATTTTATATTAATCCTTCTTTGTTTCAGTAATTGAAGATCTGCTTCGGAAATATCTGCAATAAGAATATCATTTTGATATTGGAAGTGATCGACATCCAATCCTGCTTGCATTAAACTGCGAAATTCAGCTGGTGACAGAGTTACTTGAACTCTATAGTATTTTTGGCTTTGAGCAAACACACAATTTGTTAGAAAAATCAAAATAAAAAGATATTTCAAGCGGTTTAATAATGCTATTTTCATGTTAATTTAGTTTAGGTTTATATAAGTTAAGCAAAGTAAATGGAAGCTCTAATATAAAAAATATTTTCAAAAATGAATGAATCAGAAGAAAGTAAACTTCGCAAAAAAATAAAAACACTAATCTTAATATTCATTGTTTTCCTCGCGCTAAGCGGCTTAACTGCATTTCCATTAGAATGGGAATTATCAATTCTTGTCAATCTAACCAAAAATTCTCCCTTGATTGTACGAGACTGGATCAGTAGCGTATACGAAGCAATAAAGGAGACGAATAGCAAATACCCATTTATGTCTTATGGAACCGATTGGCTTGCTTTCGCTCATCTTGTAATTGCTGTTGCTTTTATTGGCCCGCTGAAAGACCCGGTAAGGAATATCTGGGTAATACAATTCGGAATGTATGCTTGCTTAATGGTTACTCCGCTTGCCCTCCTATGCGGACCAATCAGGCACATTCCCTTTTACTGGAGAATGATTGATTGTTCTTTTGGACTAATAGGTATAATCCCGCTTTACATATGTTATAAGTACATTTTAAAACTTGAATTGCTAACTACCGGCAAATAGAGGTCAAAAGAAATTAAACGCCGGTTGGCAAGAAAAATAGAATAAACCAGGTTTTGGCTAAATATAATTTAC
>JAYURB010000519.1:0-2592 GCA_043756425.1 Bacteroidota bacterium | reverse complement strand
ATTGGAATTCCTATTAAACCCATTGTTGATTTACATTTGATTTCATATGAATACTTTTTTTGCTGATTACATTGCTTTTCAAATCATAATAATTTAATTCAGCCCCGGAATTGATACGTAGTTCAATAAATGAATAGCTCAGTGTTTTAACTTTTTCATTCCTGTTCATGATAAAACCATTCTCACTTTCAGAATATGATTTAAAAAAATCGAGTAAAGAGTTCATGGATACTACAGGCTCTGTTTCCATCCAATTAGTAAACAAATGAGTCCGATTTTCTTTGGCCCTTTCAGGATATAAGGTGGAAGATGAAAGCATCAACGGTTTTGAAATAACTAATTCTATCGTATGCTTATTATTGCCATCCCAAACTGTTTGAAACAATTTTCCTGCACTCCAAATCAATAATGTAAACGGCTCTATGTTTTCCAAATCCAACAATTCCCATTCCGCCAGTGGACTTACTGAATTTAATAGTTCATTTACAATAAGACCGCGACTTCTTCTATAAGGCTCTGTATGTTTATGCTTTATAAAACCTCCGTTCAATAAAATTATTACATTATCTTGATCATTAATGCCAAGCCATGTTCCTCCGGCAAATGTGTCTTTCGGTGCTAAAATTGTTACAGAGTCAGACGTATAAACCAACGGAGATATAGCAGTTGGCCTTACCGGACTCTCGTCACGCAGCGAAGCAAATATTAATTTATTCTTTTGTGGAATGAACACTACTGTACACATTGGCAATTAAACATTTGAAGTAATTGAATTTTTATATTTTATAGTTGAATAAGCCATTCCGAAATTTTCACATACTAAGTCTACCTTCATTTCAATCAAAGCAACTTTAATTAATGCAAGATGATGAATGGCGTGCTCAGTATTGTAAACCACTTCACGGAAGTAAGTAGTCGGAACCGTTGATTCAACAGCATCTTCAATATTTTCAACTTTCATTTCCAATTGTTTGTTGGGAAGATTTATTTGTTTTTCGAGCAACTCTAGATTTGTTATGGCAAAAAAACGATTGGTTTGTATATTCATATTTCTCGTGCGATTTACATAATCAATCATGCCTGTATCATAACCGGCAATTGCACATTGAAGCAATACGATAATGTGCCTGGTATGACCGCCTATACTAGCTTTACCCAGGTGTTCAATTTGCTTATTGTATTGCTCATCATTTAATAAGGAAAGTAGATTGCTTAATGATCTAATTTGCTGCGTCAGTTGTTGAAATATCATAATTAACAATTTTATATTTAACCTACTATTAAAATTATATACGCTTTATATTGCCTCCCGGATTGAAGATTCCTTTCAAAAATTGAAATTTAGTTCCGGTGCAAAAACAATAGAGCGTGTTAATCCGTCAGGCCTTGTATCTCTTACGATTAGCGGTGAACCGCTTGTCAGTCCCAAGGTAAATTTATCATTAAGTTTATACTTAAGTGCAACTGTTGCATTTAAGGTCAATCCTTGAGAGCCCTTAATGCTTATTGGATTATCACTATTGGCTTTATTAATGTAAGTGTCGTTTTCAGTATGATAAATTGCCAGCAATCCTGCATTTATTTTCCAATTTTGATTTGGGTTAATAATGTAACCAACACGCAAAAGAGCATCCGCTTTACGATTTAAATGATACGATGCCGGATATTTTTTTGCATCTTCATTAGTATAGTTTTCGGGTAAAAAGGTATTGTCATTTTCGCCCGTCAGCGGGTTCTGAAACCCAACTGAAAACAACCATTTGTAATTGGTGACGGAAAATCCTCCTATAAAATCTATGGTCCCTAAACTACTTTGGTACACCATGGGCAACGGTAATTTATTATTTAAAATATTTCCTGAATTCAACGATATTTTAGTTCCAATTAACACAGATTTCGACCATTTACTTTTTACTTTCAATTTGTAGGATGCCGAAAGAAAAAAATCACCGGCCCCGATTGCATTTCCCAAATTGCCTGATGCATAATTTCCTGTTAAACGACTTTGAACCTCCCACTGTTCATTGATACGGCTTTCATACTGTATGGCGGGAGTAAAAACAGATACGCTTTCATCACCAACACCATTCGTCAATATTAAACTTATCGTTTGTTTCTTTTGGCCGCTTGAGTCAATTCCTAAAGGTTTTAGAATACCAATAGAGCAAAAACCTGCATCACTGCAGCCTTGAGCAATACACTCTTTACTAATCAATACATTCATGAAAACAAAAATACTATACAAATACTTCATTTAAGTTATTTATTGAGAATCGTTTTATAAAGTTCAGCGCCTTTAGCTCTATGAATAATGATGAGCAATAAACAACAAATTAAAACAACAATTGCAAGCATAAATAATTGGCCTCCGTCGCCCTTCGACTCAATTCCAATAACAGTCAAATGAGACATAATTGCACCTGCCATTAAACCAACTCCAAGGAAAGCGCCAATAAATACTGTCGAAGGAATTAGCAATAATATGCCCGCAATTAATTCAATGATAGCTGTACCTATTCGCCCCCAGGGCTCTACTCTCAATTTAGTAAAAAGTTCAACGGATTCCGGATTTGCAGTCAATTTAAAATATAA
>JAYURB010000518.1:0-5964 GCA_043756425.1 Bacteroidota bacterium | reverse complement strand
ATGTCGGATCACATGAATCATCTGAACAAGGATTGTTATCGTTACAAACAACCGGTGAACCTGAAGTTGCAACTCCGTTAACACAAGCATCACCTGATGTACAAGCATTGCCGTCATCGTAAGCGTTTGTATTGTCATTAGTGAATACACAACCGGATGAAGGATTGCAAGAATCATCTGTACAGATATTGTTATCGTTACAAACTACCGGAAAACCTGAAGTACCAACACCTGCTACGCAAGCATCACCTAATGTACAAGCGTTACCGTCGCTGTAAGCGTTCGTATCATCGTTTGTGAATACACAACCTGAAGTAGGATTACATGAATCGTCAGTACAAGGATTGTTATCGTTACAAACTGTTGGTGCACCTGATGTAGCTACACCGTTTACGCAAGCATCACCTGTTGTACAAGCATTGCCGTCATCGTAAGCATTTGTATTGTCATTCGTGAATACGCAACCTGATGTTGGATTACAAGAATCATCAGTACAAGGATTATTGTCATTACAAACTATTGGTGTATTGACTGTAGCGCCGGCACCATTGCAAAGATCAGCGGTGCAGGCATTGTTATCCGAAGCGCCGGCAGTACCCGAAGCTGTAGGATTGTGGAAAACACCGGCTGGTTCATTGCAACCATCAATAGTACAAGGGTTGTTATCGTTTGTTGCAACAGCGGGGTGAATGGTATTTCCACTGCTGCAATTATCCTGTGTGCATATCAATCCATCGCTTGAACCTCCTCCTGTATTCGTCTCCGGGGTATGAAATACTCCTGTTGACTCTGTACAGCCATCTGTTGTACAAGGATTGCTGTCATTTGTCGAGACGGACGGATGAACAGTACTGCCACTGCTGCAATTATCCTGTGTGCAAATTAAACCATCGTTTAATCCTCCTCCGGAATTTGTTAAAGCAGTATGGAAAATTCCGGATGGTTCTGTGCAGCCATCAGTTGTACAAGGATTATTGTCATTTGTTGTAACAGAAAGGTGGCTGGTGTTTCCGTTTCCATCACATACATCGTTGGTGCAAACAAGATTATCCGTATTGCCGGCCGAACCAAAAGCAGTCGGTGTGTGGAAAACACCGGTTGGCTCTACACAACCATCGTCTGTGCATGCATTTCCATCATCTCCTGTGATTACTTGATTAATAGTGCTTCCGCTTCCATTGCAAATATCATTTGTACAGACTAAACCGTCGGAAGTGCCCGCAGTACCGAATGCAGTTGGCGTGTGGGTAATGCCGCTCGATTGAGTACACCCATCTGTTGTACATGGATTGCCATCATTAGTAATTACAGCCGGGTGAACCGTGAGACCATTGCTGCAATTATCCTGTGTGCATATCAGATTATCGCTAGCGCCTCCTCCTGTATTTGTTAACAGTGTATGGAATACCCCGGAAGGCTCTGTGCAGCCATCGGTCGTACAAGGATTGTTGTCATTCGTTGATACAGCAGGATGAACCGTATTGCCACTGCTGCAATTATCCTGTGTGCAAATTAAGCCATCGCTTGAGCCACCGTTTGTATTTGTTAAAGGTGTATGGAATACTCCGGAAGGTTCCGTGCAGCCATCAGTTGTACAGGGATTGCTGTCATTTGTATTAATAGCAACGTGAGTGGTGGTGCCGTTTCCGGCGCAAAGGTCATTGGTGCAAACAAGATTATCTGTTGCACCCGGTGTACCTAAAGCTGTTGGTGTATGAAACATTCCTGTAGGTTCCGTGCATCCATCGGTCGTACAAGGATTATTATCATCTACTGAAGCGACAGGGTGAATGGTACTTCCCAGACCATCGCAAATATCGCTCGTACACGCTAAAGCATCAGACGTGCCGGGAGTGCCATTGGCAGTTGGATTATGAAAAACGCCACCTGGTTCGGCACAGCCATCTGTAGTACATGGATTTCCGTCATTGGTGGGAACTGGATTATGGTTCGTTTGACCAATGCTATTGCAAACATCATCTGTACATACAAGACCATCCGTTGCACCGGGTGTGCCGGCTACTTTTGGAGTATGGTAAACACCTGTTTGAGTATCACAACCATCAGTTGTGCAAGGATTAATATCGTCAATATTTACAGGTGAATGTGTTACAACGAGGCTTATTGAATTACATACATCAACAGTACAAGGATTGCCATCGTCAGGGTCCACTATTCCAACATTAACACTGCCGGATGCAGGCTGACTGCAACCGGGAGGCAAGCTATAAGCAATACTAACAAGCCCAATAGTTGTTGTGCTTGTTAATGGTAAAGTATTAAGAACAGCTGTGCCTGAGGAGCCAATGTTTATAGTTTGTGTTGTCAATCCGTTGAGAAGATAAATAACTGTTGTATTTGGAGTACCGGTAAATGTTATTTCTGCTGATTGTCCATGACATACATTTGCAACACTACTAATAGCAACAGTTGGAGGCGGTAGTATTGTTACTGTGGCAGATATGTTTGTAGTTCCTATACAAGAATTAGCGTCTGTTATATTAAGTATTGTATATTCTGTTGTTGATGAAGGTTTGACTTTAATAGTATATGGGTTTTGTGAAGTAGTAATGGAAGGATAGAAAGTATTAAAATCAGCAGTATAATCAAAAGTCCAGGGTGATGTACCGTTGAAGAAAAAGACCTGGATGCTGGCAGAATCTGTCATTGGTTCGCAGAACCGGTTGCTACCCATAAAATCAGCACTCAAAGCCGGTGGATTTGTGACAAGAACAGTAGTGGTAGCAGAACATTGTCCATTTGAATAAACAGTATAGGTATAAGTACCGGCAAATATTCCTGAGATGTTTTGAGTAGTAATATTCCCCGGAGTCCATAAATAAGACAAAGGCTGCGAACCGCCTGTTGTAGTTATTGCAATAGCGCCGGTGTTTCCTCCGTTACAAATCGGGTTAGTAACGGCCGGTGTATTAATAACAGTCGGAGTACACAATTCTCCAATTTGAAAATCTCCGAATGAAGAAGTAAATCCGTTGGCTTTTGTGGACAAAGTTGTGTTGGTATTTGATGATGCAGCTGTCCAGGTAGAAGGTGATGTAAATCTTTTAACAATAAAATTACCTGGAGTAACATTTGCATCAGTATCTGCAGCTGCATAGTTTAGGGTAATGTTGTAACTGCTAAAAGTTGTTCCCGAATTTAAAAATGTCCAATAGCGGTTTACACTTTTATTGGAAAGAATATTTGAAGTGAGTATGTTGGGATGATCTCCGGAGGTTGCAGAACCTGTTACTGTTCCGGCTGATCCACTCATCGAAATAAAATCTATGGTAGCAGGAGAATAAATATTTGCGTCACCGATATCAAATTTACGGGAAGGAGAACCGGTATTGGGAACATTGCATTTCTGTTTTCCAAAAATGTATTTTGAAGCGTTTGCATTTGTAACTGTAGCTGCAGAAGCCATTATTACATTAAATGATCCTGTTATTATTTTTCCGGCAGAGAAGTTGAGCGTATTATTGATGGTAATATCATTACCCAAGGTTGCATTACCTGCCGACTGGTTAACATTTAAAATATTGTAGGTGCCGGCAACTATCGTCTGAGATGCACCGTTGTATTCGATTGTTCCGCCCCAGGTTCTTCCTGTTGGAAGAGGAGTAGCAGTTGCGTTTTGGGTTTTAATGGTACCGAAATTAGTAACGGTTGTTGCAGTAAATGTATTGGTTGCACAGTCTAATATTGCGCCTGCAGCAACAGAAAGCGTTGCAGAGGTATGTAAAACCATGTTAGAATTAAGCAACACCGTATTGGTGCTTGTTCCCGTACCTACAGTAAAATTAATGTTGTTGGCATTGACACCAATTGCAGTTGAAGAAAATGTTTGAGTGCCGCTTGCTTTGTTAAACAAAACAGTACGTGTTCCTGTTCCTGTTGAGCTAATTAACAGTCCAATGCCCGGAATAGAGAAATTTCCATTTATATTTAATGCCACTGCGCCGGTTGATCCCGAACTCGTATTCATGTCGATTGCACCACCATTAATAATGACATCGCCTATTACATTTACAGTTGCCGTGCCGTTTCCAGCAGATCCTCCGCCTAAAAAGGATAGAGTTCCACCGGTAACATTTATATTCCCTGAAACAGCTAAGGTATATGTGCTACCGTTTGTTGCAGCCCCTAACCGAAACTCCACTGATCCTGTTGCCAGGACTGACAGAGCTCCTGTGACTGTGATAAGAGCACCACTGCATTGCCACGAAGCAGCAAGTCCCGGGCAATTCACTTTGAAATTAGAAAATGTCTGTGCAAGACCCGTTAATGTACCGCCCGTCGTTGAAGTAATTTCGCATGTGGAGCCGGCTTGCCAATTGGCTGTAGCTACTGCAGTGCCACCGGTAGTTAATCTGAAAGTTCCTGTGGGGCTTATGATGAAATTTGTGCTGGTGCTTGTAAGTGATGTATTGGAGGTGAACAATCCATTAACTGTAGTTGTCCCTCCGTTTGCTGTAAAAGTTCCGCTATTAACATTAAGGGTTCCTGTAACGTTGGTTGTTCCGGTAGCCGATAATATATAACTTGCTCCTGTATTTACATTAACAGTTCCCGAAATTGTAGTTGCTGAATTTGCAGCATTATAAACACCTGGACCTTTTGTATTATTTTCTATTAAATTTAATGTGCCAGAAATAGTAGCTGTATTTCCAGTTCCGGAGAAGGCAAGTGTTAATTTTTTAGAAGCCGAACCATTGTCTCCCATAATTGTCAGGTTTCCCTGGACATTTAATGCTGTAGTAGTATTTGATAATGTAATTACTCTATCATTAGGTGATATTATAGTAACATTGGCATTGCTGCTAACTGTAATAGCTTTTAATGTAATATTAGCAGCATCAAAAGTAACGGTAAATGCCGTAGTAGCAGATGGCGAGAAAACGACAGAGTCATTTGCTGCAGGAACACCCGAGGGTGACCAGTTAACAGCCGTATTCCAATTCCCGGTTCCTGTTCCACTGCCAAGGACCCATGTTTTAGTAGCAGCACCAGCCTGATTAATTAATGCTGAAGAAGACAACAACCCTGCAATCAATTTAAGTCTTAATGAAACTTTCAAAGCACGAACCTTAATAACCCGTTTTTCAATTACTGATGGTAAAAAGACAACATTCATTTTACTTTTGTTTAAGTGCGGCATATTTATTTCTTTCAGGTAATTATTTATTATTGAATTAATCATTAATAATATTTTCTTAAATTTATATTTAATAAAAGCAGGAAATATGAGTGTATTTCTTACAGAATTTATTTTTTCTCCATTTATTTCTAAAGACAATAGGTATTGCGTTTTTTTAATAATAACCTGCATAAAAGCAGAATAGATGTAATAGAGCAATTTCTGAAATTTGATTCTAAAATTCATTGTTTTATAGCTTCCTTGTTTCATGGATGCATTATATAACATGAAGCAATAGGTATAAAAAATTATTATACTGATGGAAGTCGTAATTTGGTAAGCATACAAATAAAATGGGTAAACGCATTATTTGTCTTCGCAATTATTTTAAGCCTACTTTTCATTATTCGTCCAATTAATAATAAAATTCAAATTTAATATATTTCATTTTTAGCAGGATTAATAAAATATTAAACTTTCCAATTGTCTAATTTTTTTATCCGGATCCTGCATAATCTTGATCAACAGAAAATATACATTATTCACTAAATGACTCATTAATAAAGGGCTACAAAGTAATCAAATATCCTTAATTTATTTAAATCTTACCCTTTAAAAATAGGAACAACTTTTAAACATCCTTATATTAGAGCACTTCAAGGTAATATTGAAGTTAACAGCCTATTAATAAAGGATTTTGGAGGTATCACTTAATTTGATTTTAACTATATTGAGAAAATAAATGATTAAATAGGGTTCACTCAAAAAGTCCCCAATCTTTTTTTGATAAAAAATCGAGCAACCATCCCTTCAATCTGTAAATT
>JAYURB010000517.1:0-2598 GCA_043756425.1 Bacteroidota bacterium | reverse complement strand
ATCTAATTATTTTGATATCGTACTGAACCTATTTAGCAGTTTTGGATATTTTATTAATGAAAGAGAAAATTTAAGGTGTCTTAATGCCAATGCAATTGCTTTGAAACAAGGAGGCACATTTGTATTTGATTATTTCAATGCTGCTTTGATACGGGAAACCGGAAACTCAAAATCAGATTGTTCTATTGATGGAATAAATTTTCAAATTGAAAAAAAAATTGAAGGAAAGTATATTTCAAAAAAAATTCATATTAACGAAAAGGGAAAAGAATCCATTTTTGAAGAAATGCTTCTTTTAGCCGGTTACGCTGAACTTGAAGAGTATTTTAAATTATCAGGTTTGAAGATTAATAATTGTTTTGGAAGCTACTCCCTAGTACCTTTCGATGCAAAAAGTTCAGAACGCTTAATTATTCTTGCCACTAAACAATAACAATCTGATGCCTCTCTATGGATATATTTTATTGTTTATTACTGTAATACTAAGCGGTCTTTCTCTTTTTGCATTTAAAAAAGTTACTCCTGGTTTTTTAAAATTACTTTTATCGTTTAGTGGAGCATATTTATTTGTTTTGGCTGTCGATCATCTTATTCCGGAGATTTACGGATCGGGTGACAAGAAAATTGGCATATTTATTTTTGCAGGCTTTTTCCTTCAGATTATTCTCGAATTTTTCTCTGAAGGAATTGAGCATGGACATATCCATATTCATAAGAATCAAAATGCTGCTTTTCCGTATGGAATAATGATTGGCCTCTGTCTTCATAGCTTTCTGGAAGGAATACCGCTTGTCAGAAACTTCACGGAAGGTAATATTCAACAAACTCTATTAGTGGGAATAATTCTTCACAATATCCCTGTTGCTTTAGCATTGATGACAATGCTGGTCAATTCAGGACTTAACCGTAATACTTCAATTATTTATCTGCTTCTATTTGCTTCCATGGCTCCTCTTGGCGCTTTAAGCGGAAATTATCTTAATGGTATGGAATTGAAAGAGGCTTCTATTTTATACGATAGAATAATGGCAATCGTAATTGGAATCTTTCTCCATATTTCCACAACAATTCTTTTTGAATCAAACGAAGGACACCGTTTTAATTTTAAAAAGCTTGTAATAATTCTAGCAGGAGCAATTATTGCAATGGCGCTTTAGCTAATAGCTTTCAAAGCTGCTTTTATCGGTTCCATTTCAGGTAAATCACCTGGAGTTGGAGTAACCTGAATGTATTTTACAATACCATTTTTATCAATTATTACAGTTGCTCTTTTTGCTACATCTTTATAAACAGCTGAGAAAGAAGACTGAACAATACCGAAATCGTGAATAGTTGTCTTATTAAAATCAGATAACAATGGGTATTCAATTTTATTTTCTTCTTTGAATTTTTTCAAAGCAAGATGAGAATCGACAGAAATCCCAATAACTGCAGCATTCAAACTGTTATACATTTTATAATCTTCCTGCACGGAACACATTTCTTTTGTGCAAACTCCTGTCCATGCCATGGGAAAAAAGAAGATAACAAGGTTTTTACCCTTGAAACTTTCGAGAGTTACTTCATTCTTATCTGTATCCGGTAATTTAAAATCGGGAGCCTTATGGCCTACTTCAATCATTTTATTTTAGTTTTTCGCTAAGATAAAACATTGTATTCAATTTTAGGAACTAAATGAAAAAGATGAATACAAGCCCTTCTTTTTCATTGGTATATAAAAATAACTACAAAAAAATGACCGATTTTTAATGAATGAATATTTCGCCCCAACGGGGCGTTTTTTTTGTGGTGGTGATTTTATTCAACCGGGATTTTATCCCTAAGGGACTATTATGGTATACTGGTATAACAGACCCAAAGCCATCCCGTAGGGATGAAATATCGGTACAAGCCATATCCCTATTTCTTTCCTTTAGCCTCATTCCAAAAAACATCCATTTCATCCAGGCTCATTTCGCTCAATGACTTTCCAATCTTTTTTGCTGCTTCCTCCAAATATTGAAAACGATAAATAAACTTTTTATTGGTACGCTCAAGAGCTTCGTCGGGATTGATATTTTTAAACCTGGCATAATTTATCAGGCTGAATAATAAATCACCAAATTCAGCAGTAGCTTCCTCTTGTTTTCCTGAATCAAGGGCTTCTCTGAACTCATCAAGCTCCTCTTCCACTTTCTCCCAGACCTGTTCAGGTTTCTCCCAGTCAAAACCAACGCCGCGCGCTTTTTCCTGTATGCGCATAGATTTAATCATAGATGGAAGCATCTTTGGTACACCATCTAGTACAGATTTATTGCCTTCCTTAAGCTTAAGCTTTTCCCAGTTTCGTTTTACTTCCTCTTCATCCTGAACTTTTACGTCGCCGTAAATATGAGGATGCCGGAAAATCAATTTTTCACATTGTGCATTGAGCACATCTGCAATGTCAAAGTCTTTACTTTCTGAAGCTATCTTTGCATAAAAAATTAAATGAAGCATTATGTCTCCAAGTTCCTTTTTTATCCCTGACATATCCATTTCAAAAATTGAATCTGTAAGCTCGTATACTTCTTCAATTGTTAAATGCCTTAAACTTTCAAAAGTTTGCTTTTTATCCCA
>JAYURB010000516.1:0-2605 GCA_043756425.1 Bacteroidota bacterium | reverse complement strand
TGAATGATGTGAGCAGCAGTCCTCATTGCTTCACGGTAAACACTCACGATAATTCTTGTCCTGCCCGCCAACAAGGCCAAAGGCAATATTGTATTACTGTTTACGACAGTATTGCCTGCTTGACTTTATCGGCGAAAAATTCCATAGCCTCCCTCGAAGCTTTAAAAATATATCCTCAACCGGCAAGCGATTATTTTCTTATTGATTATGGATCAGATGTTACAGGTAAAAAATTGACATTTTGCATTGATAATGTTCTGAATAAAAGAATTTATCAAAGAACTGTTTCTGACAGAATCACCCAAATACATGAAATTCCTTCCGGAATCTATTTGGCATATATCCTTGATGATAAAGGTCTGGTCGTTAAAAAGGGGAAATTAATAATAATGTAAGCAAATCTATTGCTTCTTTTACAATTCTTCCCTTATATTTGATTCGTTGGCTTGCCAATGAAAAACACCTTTATGAACAGACTAATAGACATTAAATCAGTTAATGATATTTTACCTGAATATAGAAACACTCCCATTGGACTGCTTTTAGAATATCATAATTTAGACAGGCCCTTTATTGAATATCAAAATCCGCAATTACTGGTTGGTATGTGCATGGATAATAGAAAGCATTTACACATGCCGGATAATTTTTCATTTATTATCCGTACCGGCGGAGCAAACCTGCGTTACAGTGAATTCAAGGTTTCTTTTGCTATTTCCGTTGGCGGCGTTAGACATATCGCCCTCATAGGTCATAACAATTGTGGAATGGTAAACCTGATCTCCAGAAAAACACAATTCATTAACGGACTTGTTGAAGCGACAGGCTGGGACAGAGATCAGGCAGAGGATCATTTTTTACATTTTGCTCCTATGTTTGAAATAGGAAATGAAACTGATTTTATACTTAGCGAAGTGAAAAGACTGCGTCTCCGTTATCCTAAGATTATGATCGCTCCAATGCTTTATTTAGTAGAAGATAATAAGCTCTACATAATAAGGGAAGATTAGAAATATTTCAAAGTTTAATTGAAAGTAATAATTGTCCACCTAATCCAAGTTCAACAATTTTTTGAAGTGTTGAGATGCGCACTTCTTTAATATTATTTTCTATTTTCGAAATGTAGGACTTTGTTGTTCCTACTTTTTCCGCAAGTTCTTCTTGAGTTAAACCTTTTTCTATTCGGGCTTCGTGAATTAACGCACCAATCTTAAAGTTTTCATAACCTGCTTCAAGCCGGTCTCGTTTTGAAACTCCGCGCTTTCCATAGTGTTTGACCTTAAATTGATCTAACGTCAGGATGCTACTTTTCTTTGCTTTCATATTCTTTCTTAATTTTTAATGCTTTATCAATTTCTTTCTTAGGCGTTTTCTGTGATTTCTTTTGAAATCCATTTGACAATACGACTAATTGTCCTTTGTCAAAAAAACAGAATATGCGAAAGATATCGCCACCTTGTTGAATTCGAATTTCAAAAAGTCCGTTCGTGTTCTCAATATGCTTAAGATAAGTTTCAGGAACTTTTTGAAGCTCTTCTATTAATTCGAAGGTCCAAATTATTTTATCCTTTACTTTATCTCTTTGTTTTACAAAGAAATCCTGAAAGTACCCCTTGTAAATAATGATGGTTCGAAACCTCCGCTTTATTGTCAAGGGTAAAGATAAACATAGTTGCCTTTAAGTGCAACTATGTTTTAAATTAAAATTGTTAAAAATATACTTAAATTTTCCGTGTTAAAAAGACTGCTTTCTTAACCGTTTTATCATTCCCTTTTAAATCAAAACTTTTTGCAAGTAGGATATATATTCCCGAGGATGCAATTGAAGAATCATCCAGCAGACCATCCCAAATTAGAACACCTTCTGTTCCAACAGTCTTGCCGGAGAGTATCGATCTGACAGGCCTTCCCTGAGAATCAAAGACATTCAGCGACAGCACCGTGCCGGTTTGCGCAAATGAATAATGGATAGTCAACACATCATGATACCCATCATCATCAGGAGAAAAAATCTCCTCTCCTACCGAAACCCCATCCTCAACCGACACCAATCCAATCCACTGAGAATTCCGATAACCCGGAGTCGCAAACCCGGCCGTAGCTGCCGCTGAATGCCAATTTATATTGTCATTCGTTTCTCCTTCACTTAAACGTTCAAGGGAAACGCCTTTTGTTTCTACAATTAATGGAAAGTGCATGTCTTCATTGTAATCGAAAACATCAACAGTATTTCCATTTGCATCATTGATAATTACTCTTCCTTCATCACTGTTAAAATCAGGCATGGAAGGAATATTCAAAAATGCATATGCATCCATGCAGTAGTAAAATTTCCTTATGTTCTCATTGTTTTCTGTCAACACAATATATTGCCCCGGAAAAATAAGTTGATGCTCTGCAGAGATAAGTGAACTTTCTTTAACATCCGTTGAATCTTTAAATCCGGCTTCTGTAATCGTCCAGCCTTTTATGTCTATGATTTTCTGAGAACGATTGTATATTTCGAGAAAATCAGATCCTCCATCAAATGGATTAAATAAAATTTCATTAATTATTAGGTCATTCTTTTCTACTGTTTCAGGAAAACCAAAACGTATCACTTGTA
>JAYURB010000515.1:0-15805 GCA_043756425.1 Bacteroidota bacterium | reverse complement strand
ATCCTTTATTTATTTTTAAAGGAATGGATTTAATATTTTGAGGAAAGGCAATCTTTAAAGAAAAAATGAATATTAGAGCAGTATAAATTTTATATTTCATATCAGGTTAATGGGTGGAAAAAAGATAATCATATCAATTTATTGTACTTCCATTTTCAATTTCACCGGCAGGAACAACAAATGTTAGAGACCCGTCTACGTTTTCGGCCATAAGGATCATTCCTTGTGATTCTATTCCTTTTATCTTTCTAGGCTCCAGATTGGCTAGTATGGTAACACGTTGTCCAATAATTTTTTCGGGATCGTAAAATTTAGCAATACCACTAACAACGGTTCGTTGATCAATTCCTGTATCAATTGTTAATTTCAAAAGTTTATCTGTCTTGGGAACTCGTTCAGCGGTAAGAATAGTTCCTACACGTATATCCATCTTCTGAAAATCGTCGAACGAAGTTGGAGGTTTTGATGGAGTTATGGTATTTGTAACTTCTTCTGTTGATGCGGTAGTGTTTGCATTTTTAGTTTCTTCCAATTTCTTTAATTGTTTTTCAATGATTTCGTCTTCGATTTTTTCGAATAATAAACTTGCTTTATTAAGCTGATGGCCTTCAGAGAGTATGTGTTTTCCGTAGAAGTCATTCCATTTTTTAGCAGTGAGATTAAGCATCTTCAATAGTTTTGAAGAAGTGTCGGGCAGGAATGGCTCCATGAGGTATGCCAGTGCAGAAGTAATTTGTAATGATACATTAAGAACAGTGCCTACTCTTGAAGGATCTGTTGAATAAACTTTCCACGGTTCCTGATCGGCGAGGTATTTATTTCCCGTTCGTGCAAGATTCATCAATTCAAAAAGAGCGTCTCTTAATTTGTAATTGAGAATCAATGTGCGAATATTGTCCGAAGCGTTTTTGATTTCTCCCAGACAAATTTCATCTTCTTTTTTCAGCGTATCCTTTTGGGGAACCTTTCCTTCAAAATATTTTTCAGTAAGAACAAGCGTCCTGTTTACAAAGTTGCCAAGGATGGCCACTAATTCGTTGTTGTTTCTTGCCTGAAAATCTTTCCAGGTAAAATCGTTGTCTTTATTTTCAGGGGCAGTTGAACAAAGGGCATACCTAAGGACGTCCTGTTTTCCGGGAAGATCGAGTAAATATTCATGCAGCCACACAGCCCAATTTCTTGAAGTGGAAATTTTATCTCCTTCCAGATTCAAGAATTCGTTAGCGGGAACATTTTCCGGTAAAACGAAATTGCCGTGTGCTTTTAGCATTGCAGGAAAAATAATGCAATGAAAGACGATGTTGTCTTTGCCAATGAAATGAATCAATCGCGAATTGCCTGTCCAGTATTTTTTCCATCCATCCGGATTTCCTTTTTGAACAAAGAGTGCTTTGGTAGCAGAGATGTAACCAATCGGGGCATCGAACCAAACATAAAGTACTTTTCCTTTTGCTTCCGGAAGAGGAACAGGAACACCCCAGTCTAGATCGCGTGTGACTGCACGCGGCTGCAAGCCCTGATCAAGCCACGATTTACATTGACCGTAAACATTATTTTTCCAGTCGTCTTTATGACTTATAATCCATTTTTCCAGCCATTCTTTTTGAAATTTATCGAGTGGAAGATACCAGTGTTTTGTTTTTTTCTTGATGGGTGGTTTGCCGCTTAACTGAGAATGAGGGTTGATCAAATCGGCCGGACTTAAACTCTTACCGCACTTTTCACACTGGTCGCCATAAGCATTTGTATTGCCGCAATTGGGACATGTTCCTGTGATGTAACGATCGGCAAGGAAGGTAGCGGCTTCTTTATCGTAATATTGTTCACTTTCTTCAACAGTAAAAATATTTTTATTATAAAGAGTTGTAAAAAAATCAGAAGCTGTCTGATAATGTATTTTATCCGAGGTACGGTGGTAGATGTCGAAGGAGATTCCGAATTCTTCGAAACTCTTTTTCATCATCGTATGGTATTTATCCACTACTTGTTGAGGAGTAATGCCTTCTTTCTTTGCACGAAGTGTAATTGGAACACCGTGTTCGTCAGAACCGCAAATAAAAAGAACATCTTCCTCTATTAATCTCAGGAAACGTACATAAATATCAGCCGGAATATAAGCTCCTGCTAGATGACCAATATGCACAGGTCCATTGGCATATGGTAAAGCTGCTGTAACGAGTGTTGGTGACATAGTTGTTATGTTTGAATACTAAGTGCTTTGTATATTGAACTTAATATTTTTTCCTAAAAGATGCTGTTTGTTAAATTATCCATCAAATGTTTAACCAATACGATCAAACTTTACATTATTTTTGCCTTCAAAGATAGAAATATGATTCGACCCGAGTATCTGAAAACAGGAGACACAGTTATAATTGTTTCAACAGCTAGAAAAGTAAATAGGATGGAAATGAAGCCGGCCATAGACCTCCTGACTTCGTGGGGATTAAATGTTCTGCAGGGTAAAAACCTATTTAAATCCGACAATCAATTTGCAGGAACGGATGAGGAGCGGGCATCAGATTTACAGAAAGCGTTGAATAGCAAAACTGCCCGCGCCATACTTTTTGCAAGAGGTGGTTATGGCACAGTTAGAATTACGGATGGGCTAGACTGGAAGAGGTTTATAAAAGACCCTAAATGGCTTATTGGATTCAGTGATTTAACGATTTTGCATTCGCATGTTATAAGCCATTGCAATGTTCAAACGTTACATGCACCCATGGCTTTTAATCTTCCAAATCTTAGTGCAGCTTGTGCAAACGTATTTAAAGAAACACTTTTCGGAAGTCCTTTGCGATATTCGCTCAGTAAGTTTCAGTCTCATCTTGAAAAACTTAATAGAAAAGGAAAAGCGAAAGGCAGATTAATCGGAGGGAATTTATCTGTTATTTATTCTGCTTTGGGAAGTGCCAGTGATATTGATACAGATGGTAAAATTCTTTTCATCGAAGACCTTGATGAATATTTGTATCACATCGATAGAATGATGATGAATCTGAAACGAAACGGAAAATTACAAAACCTTGCCGGATTGATAGTAGGAGGAATGAATGACATGAAGGACAATACCGTTCCTTTTGGAAAAAATGCCGAAGAAATAATTGCAGAAGCTGTTGCTGAATATTCATTCCCTGTCTTTTTTGGTTTTCCATCAGGACATCTGGCCAATAATTATCCGCTAATTATGGGAAGCGAAGTTACCTTGAACGTAAGCGATAAACTTGAACTTACTTTTCACAATGGTTAATACAAAAGAGCTCGGACAAATCGGTGAAAGTATGGCTTGTGATTTCTTAAGAAAAAAGGGCTATACAATTCTGCGTAGAAATTACATCTTCAATCATTCTGAAATAGATATTATTGCTGAATTAGGCGAAAAACTGGTATTTGTTGAAGTTAAGACGCGTATTTCATCCTTTTTAACCGATCCATCCTTATTAGTCACTATTGGAAAACAAAAACAGATCATTAAAGCTGCAGATCAGTTTGTAAAAGATTTTTATCCTGAAAAGGAATGGCGTTTTGATATAATTGTTGTTATAACAAACAGCGAATACACGTCAATTGAGCATATTGAAGATGCGTTTTATCCTATGGCTTAATTATAATTCGTTAATCCGATAGCTATCGGATAGTTATCAGGTTTACTAATTCCAAAAAGTTTAGCTTTGCATCATGAGAAAGGATAGAGTTAGTAAAGGCGGAAGCTCCCGCAGAAGCACTAAAAGTTCCGGTCCCGGCAGAAAACCGGCCGGAAAGAGCGGAAATAGCCGAAGTGCAAGACCAACAGTTAATAAAAGAGAAGGCGGTTCACCTGAAAGAAGAGAAAAAAGCAGGTCTTTTGACAAGCCATACAGCCAATCAAGAGAAAAAACAGGAAGATTTTCTAAAGATAGAGATGAAAGAGGTGGAAGTCGCACTGATAGGCCTGCTAGAACTGGCGATCGTACAACTGAAAGAACACCCTATAATCGAGAAGATAAAAGAAAGAGCTTTTCACGCGATAAACCACCTTTCGAAAGAAGAAGTTCAGCCGGACCGGGAAGAAGTCGTACTCCCGATCGTGAAAACAGAGAAAGAACTCCCTATAACAGAGAAGATAAAAGAAGAAGTCCATCCGGCGACAAACCCTCTTATGAAAGAAGGAGTTCAAGCGGGTCGGGAAGAAGTCGTACTCCCGATCGTGAAAACAGAGAAAGAACTCCCTATAACAGAGAAGATAAAAGAAGAAGTCCATCAGGCGACAAGCCATCTTACGAAAGACGAAGTTCAGGCGGACCGGGAAGAAGTCGTACACCCGATCGCGAAAACAAAGAAAGAACTCCCTTTAACAGAGAAGATAAAAGAAGAAGTCCATCAGGTGACAAACCCTCTTATGAAAGACGAAGTTCAAGCGGACCGGGAAGAAGTCGCACACCCGATCGTGAAAACCGTGAAAGAACACCTTATAACAGAGAAGACAGAAGAAGAAGTCCATCTGGCGATAAGCCTCCTTATGAAAGAAAAAATGATTCGAGAGAAGAATGGAGAGAAAGACCGAATGATATAGAAAGTCAGGATAAAGGATCTTTAAGTAGCGAAGATAAAGGAAGAGAATTTCCACGCGAAAAAAGAGCTTATGAAAAACGCAGTTCATCGAGAAGTACAGGCGAGCGCAGGCCAAGGGTTTCTGACCGTGAGGAAAATCCAAAATCGGACCGTGCTTCAGATTCGGGAGAAAGAAATTATTCATCGGATAGAACTTCAGGAAGAGATGAGCGGAAGCCATCATCTTTCGGTGATAAAAGAAATGAAAGAAGCAGTCGTTTTAGTTCGTCGGGATCCGACAAGCCTGCTCGTTGGAATAGAAAAGAAGACCATCAGTTTTATGGAGAGAGAAGAAGACCGGCAGCTAATATTCCCAAAACTCCTGAAGATGGTTCTACACGATTAAATAAATTTATTGCGAATGCAGGCATCTGTTCCAGACGAGAAGCTGATGATATGATTGCTGCAGGTGTAATTTCTGTGAATGGCCAGGTCATTACTGAAATGGGCTATAAGGTAAAACCGGAAGATGTTGTTAAATACAATAATGAATCATTGCGAAGTGAACGCCTTGTGTATATTCTTCTGAATAAGCCAAAAGATTTCATTACAACAACAGATGATCCTGAAGACCGCAAAACAGTGATGAGTCTCATAGCGAAAGCATGTAAAGAAAGAGTTTACCCTGTTGGCCGTCTTGACAGAAATACTACCGGTGTTTTACTTTTTACCAACGATGGCGACATGGCCAAAAAACTTACCCATCCTTCTTTTGAAGTATATAAGGTTTACCAGGTCGAATTAGACAGAGCTTTAAAAGCTTCTGACATGCTTCTTGCAGAAGAGGGTGTCAGGTTAGAAGATGGATTTATTAAACCCGACGAAGTAGTTTATGCCGGTGCTGATAAAAAAACAATCGGTATTGAATTACATTCAGGGAAAAACAGAATTGTAAGACGAATTTTTGAACACCTGGGATATGAGGTTAAAAAACTTGATCGTGTAGTTTTTGCCGGATTGACAAAAAAGGATTTGCCTCGAGGCAGGTGGAGGTTTTTAACTGACCTGGAAGTTGCGAGCCTGAAGATGATGAAAGGTAAGAAGTCGGGTAAAATCGCCCAATGATGAATTTTAGCAAATCATTTTGATTCTAAATTTGAGATGATTCGAAAATTTTATTATTTTTGAATAAACATAAACTTAATCATGAAAAGAACGCTAACTCTTCTATTTACATTATTGTCATTACTATCTTTTGGACAAAATTGTATTCCGAATACTAATAGTATTGTTTTCGACGGGTCTTCAACCTATATAAATACTTCAACCTCCAATCTTCTCGATATTACAGATTCTATTACAATAGAAGCATGGATTAATTCTAATGCGTGGGGAATTACATCAGCTCAAGGTACTATAGTTTGCAAACATGGATGGTCTGCAGGAGAAGCCGGTTATGTGCTTCGCGCCGGTGGGAGAGGAGAGCTTTCTTTTAACATGGCAGGTGATTCTTCAGGAGTACTAACAGGATGGAAGGAGGTTGTCAGTGATACAGGCACACTTCAATTAAATGCATGGTACCATGTTACGGCTACTTTTGATGGAACGAATATGAAACTCTATGTAAATGGTGTTTTGAAAAAAACGAAAGTGTTTCATGGAACAATAGTTTCTTCAACATTTAATGTGAAAATAGGGCGACTGGCCGACATCAATCAGCCGGGTAGTATTTCACCACGGTATTGGTCAGGAAAGATGGATGAAGTCAGAATATGGAACAGGGCACTAACACAGAGTGAAATTGCAACTAATATGAATAGACATGTTGATCCTACTGCTGTAACAGGATTAGAAGGTTATTGGAGGTTTAACGATGGTTCAGGAACAACAGTTGCAGATCTTGGTTCCGGAAATAATTCCGGTGTTTTAGTTACGGGTGCTTGGTCAACTCTTGTGCCTTTTGCAGGCGGCCCCGTTACACCAATTATTACTCAAAACGGTCAGAATCTTTTTAGCAGTTCACCAACAGGAAATCAGTGGAATTTAAATGGCTTGCCTATACAAGGTGAAACGGCAACATCGTTTATGCCCGGGCAAAACGGAAGCTTTACTGTAACTGTAACGGATATCAATGGCTGCTCAGCAACATCTGCACCTTTTAACGTAACTACACTTGGAATAAACAGTACAGAAGCTCAAAATATTTTTTCTTCTATGGTTTACGATGGGAAAATCTTACTATTCAATACATCCCCTGACGTATTAAACCAGGCATCGTTAAATGTATTGGATGTAAAAGGAAAGCTAATAATTAATATTCCTTCAGGAGCTTTAAAACCTCAAACAGATTTAGGATACTTGTCTGCCGGTGTTTACTTATTGAGCTTGTCTCTGAACAATTTTAATTTTACAAAAAGAATTGTTGTTTCCGATTAAAAAGAAAATTATTTATTGAATTTATTAGCGAAGAATGTCAATGCCAAGAGCGTTTTTGGAAATTTCAACCTTGAGTTGTTCTAGTCTCTGGTGTTCTATTATTAAGGATGTGCAATCTTCACCACTGGTTTGAGACTCAAGAATTTTTTTTCTATTGTCTTCCAGCATTCCCAATACTTTCTTTTTCTTAAGATAGAGTACAGCTTTTTCAACAGAATCTTTTAGAAGACTTCCTTCTTCGGGCACATAAATTTTATGCATTGTATTCCAGTTTTCACTCAGCAGATATTTTTGGCTTAGAAGATCAACGGAGGTAGAGCTAATGATTGGGTTTTCAGAATTCAAAAAAACCTGAGGATCTATTATGTCATTTTCTTCAGCGAGTTTAGTATAAGTCAAGAGAATATTGTTGTAACTTTCATTCTCAAAACTTATTTCATCATGCACTATTTCATTGACGATATATTGAGATACTTTGAGCTTATGAACCAGTTCTTTTTTACCGGAGGGATGGTCAGGGTCATCGACAGTTTCTGAAAATGAAATTTCGTTTGATCCAAAGTTTAAAAGTAAACGTATAATATTTTTTTCCTGAAGTTCAATGTTAATACTTTCTTCATTCTGAGCATGGGGCAGAAGGATGTCGGGTAATAACTCTTCCACATCGTTTACGGGAAGTGTTTTATTGATTTGTGTTCTCCGAAGCTTGTTCAACTCAGCGATAAGAAGCTGTTCGCCAATATCCATCATGGCGCTGCATTTTTTGAGATAAACAGAGCGTGTTATGGGATCGGGTATTTTGGCAATTGTATCAACGATATCGCGTATCAATCCAGCTTTCTTTACAGGATCATTTGCAACATCCTTCAACAATAAGTCCGTCTTGAATACGATAAAATCCTTTTCGTTTTGCTGAATGAAATCAACCAGGCTGCTGCTGCTGTTTTTTCTGCGAAAGGAATCGGGATCGTCACCGTCAGGGAAAAGAACCACTTTTACATTCAATCCTTCTTCAAGAATAAGGTCAATTCCGCGGAGGGATGCTTTTATACCTGCTGCATCGCCGTCGTAAAGAACCGTAATGTTTTTTGTATACCGTCCGATGAGTCGGATTTGTTCAACAGTAAGTGATGTTCCTGAAGAAGCAACAACATTTTCAATGCCGCTCTGGTAAAGAGAAATAACGTCTGTATATCCTTCAACGAGATAACAATTGTCGCGTTGCACGATTGCTTTTTTCGCAAAAAAGATACCGTAAAGAGATTTACTTTTATGATAGATTTCCGACTCAGGCGAATTAACATATTTTGCAGCTTTGTCATCCTTTTTAAGAATTCTTCCTCCGAAACCAATGATGCGGCCGCTTAAATTATGAATAGGAAAAATTATTCTTCCGCGAAAACGGTCGAGCAGTTTATCGGCATGCTTAACTGTATCGTTGTCGTCGGTTTTTTTGACGATACTTAGTCCTGTCTTAATTAAAAATTCGTTTTTATATCCTTTTTCCTGAGCAGTATCCGATAAAGCAGACCAGTCGTTTAGCGCATAACCAAGTTGGAAAGTTCGAATGATATCTTCTGTAAAACCTCGTTCTTTAAAATAGCTTAGTCCTATGGATTTTCCTTCTTCATTTTCAAAAAGATTTTCTGAAAAGTACCGTTGTGCAAAAGCATTCAGCACATAAAGACTTTCCTTTTCGTCGCGACTTTCCAGTTCTTTAGGATCCGGTAAAGATTCTTCAATTTCAATGGAATATTTTCCTGCGAGGTAACGCAGGGCTTCCGGGTAAGAATAATGCTCGTGTTCCATTACAAAGTTCACGGCATTGCCACCTTTTCCGCATCCAAAGCACTTATAAATATTACGAGCAGGATTTACATTAAACGACGGTGTTTTTTCATTATGAAAGGGGCAAAGACCTATGTAATTTATCCCTCGTTTTTTTAATTGTACGAAATCGCCAACCACTTCATCGATACGGACGGTTTCAAAAATACGGTCGATGGTATCTTTAGTTATCATGAAGGGCTAACTTTTTATAACGGGTACTTTTTTGTTTTTTCGGAAGATTGGTAATAAGAAATGCTGTAATCTTATTATAGTATGTTTCGCCGCCTGTCTTTGCAATGTTTCCATGACCGGCTTCTCTTACCAAAATTAATTCTTTTTTTTCGGTTGCGGAAGCATCAAAGACCTGTAAAGACTCAGAAGTTGAAATAATCTCATCATTTCCTGCAATAATAAAAAGGGTAGGGACGCTGGTATAAGCTGCTATTTCGGCAAGATCAAGGTCTTTTACAGGATAATGTAAAAGAGATTCAGTCCTTCTTTTTAAAACTGGAAACCATAAATTTTTCATTTCTCCCCATTTAGCATAAGCGTATTTTTCAAGATACTTTTCATAATTTTTGAAAGGACTTTGAAGTACAAGTCCCATACATCGTTCATCATAAACGGCGGCCTGCAAAGCAATGGCAGCGCCTAAACCGCAACCCATAAACACAAGATTTCTGGTGCCTTTTTTAAATAGAATTGAATCGGCCATTAATTTCACATCTTCAATGGCAGGGATGCCCGGTGAAAATTCATTACCTCCGCTGCTACCATGACCACGCAGATCGAAAACAGCAGCATTTAATCCGCGGTCATGAAATTGTTTCAATTGATCGATGTATAAAATTTTACTTTCATTGTAATCATGAATAATAAGAATGGTATTGGCAGGGGTATCCGATGCGCTTACAAACCAGCCTTTCAGAGGAACACTATCGTTTGCAGTAACTGTTATGTCGGAATAAGCCAATCCAAGATCAGACGGATTAAAAAGCAAGGTGTCTTCTCCTTCGGAAAGGGAGGCATGGTAAGCAATATATGCAGAGTCTATTCGAACAGGGTAAATAAGGTCTGGAGTTAATAAGGCAGGAGAAAGCACAATGAATATACCCGCCAGAAAAAACAGTGATGAAATAAAATAAAATATCCGTCCTATCATTTAGTGGTTTCTTTCTGTTGTGAATCGAACGAGTTCGATTAAAGATTTTTTAAAAATGGATTCAGGAAAATTCTCCATAATCTTAAATGCCCGGGCCTGATAATTATTCATGCAGTCTGTTGCATATTCAAGTCCGCCGGAATTTTTTACGAACGTCAATACCTCTTTTACTTTTTTATCATCGGTATTGTGATTCTTAACAATGTTAATGATTCTTTTTTTCTCACTGTATGGCGCTTTGGAAAGTGCATAAATAAGCGGCAGGGTCATCTTGCTTTCTTTTATATCTATTCCTGTTGGTTTTCCTATAATTCCGGAAGGACCGTAATCAAAGAGATCGTCTTTAATTTGAAATGCCATTCCTATGAGTTCGCCGAATTCATGCATTGTTTTTATGGTATCTTCACTTGCAAGAGAAGAAGCAGCACCTGATGCGCAGCAGGATGCAATTAATGAAGCAGTTTTCTGGCGGATGATTTCGAAATAAATTTCTTCGTTTATGTCGAGGCGCCTGGCTTTTTCTATTTGCATTAATTCACCTTCGCTCATTACACTTACGGCATCTGAAACTATTTGTAGTAAATCGAAGTCTTGATTTTTTACTGCAAGCAATAAGCCTTTACTGAGAAGATAATCTCCAACAAGAACAGCTATTTTGTTTTTCCACAGAGCATTCAAGGAAAAAAAGCCGCGTCTTTCATTGGAGTCATCTACTACATCATCGTGGACAAGAGTAGCAGTGTGGAGAAGTTCAATGAGTGTAGCAGCGCGATGACTTTTTTCCTGAATTCCCCCGCAAATACCGGCGCTCAAAAAAACAAACATGGGCCTCATCTGTTTGCCTTTTCTTTTTACAATATAGTGTGTGACCCTGTCCAGTAAAGGGACGCTGCTTTTCATGGATGACTTGAATCTTTTTTCAAAGTCATCCATTACCGGGGCAATCGGAGTTTTAATATCGCTAAGAGAAAGAGGCATATCAAGCGAAGGTAAGTAATTACCTAATCTAAAGAATGTAAAGTGTTAAGCTTTAAAAATCAGGATTTTAACTTAACAACGGCATGTTCGTTTTTATTTGCAAGCTGACCGCATGCTGCATCGATATCTTTACCGCGGCTGCGGCGAATGTTTACGATAATTCCTTTATTTTCAAGATAATTTTTGAAAGCATCAATCTTATTAGCTGAAGCATTTTTAAATTTTCCATCATCAATAGGATTGTATTCAATAAGATTAACTTTTGCTTTTGTTTTCCGGCAAAAAGTTTCCAGTTCCATGGCATCGGAAATTTCATCGTTAAAATTTTCGAAAACGATATATTCGAAAGTAACTCTTGTGCCCGTTTTATCGGAGAAATAATTCAGTGCTTCTTCCAAAACATCGAGTGAATTTTGTTCATTGATGGGCATGATTTTATTACGCTTCGCATCGTTGGCAGCATGTAATGAAAGTGCAAGATTGAATCGGACTTCATCATCGCCTAAACGTTTGATCATTTTAGCTATGCCGGCTGTACTAACGGTAATTCGCTGAGGCGACATATTCAGCCCTTCCGGAGAGGTAATGTATTCAATACTTTCCAATACATTTGAATAATTGAGCAAAGGTTCGCCCATTCCCATGTAAACGATATTACTAAGTGGTATACCGTATTTTTCTTCAGCCTGCATTCTAAGAATGGCAACCTGGTCATAAATCTCACCCGCTTCGAGGTTTCGAAGCCTTTCGAGTTTTCCTGTGGCACAAAAAGTACATGTAAGGCTGCAACCTACCTGAGAAGAAACACACGCTGTCATGCGTGTTTCAGTCGGTATTAAAACACCTTCAACAATATTCCCATCAAATAATCGGAAAGCATTTTTTATGGTTCTGTCGCTGCTGATCTGGCTGGTATCGATTTCTGCACCGTGAAACGTAAACTGTTCTTTAAGCTTTTCGCGAAGTGGCTTGGAAAGATTAGTCATAGTGTCAAAATCTCTTGCACTTTTTTGCCACAACCATTCCCGCAGTTGTTTTACGCGGAAAGCGGGCTCTTTATTTTCCAAAAACCAGTTTTTCAATTCTGATTCTGAAAGTTCACGGATGTTAATTTGGGCGGGCATATTGCAAAGATACTCATTCGATGAAGGAATCCTTGTGGTATAATTGCAAATTTGTCTTTTAAAATCAAGTGAAAAAACAGATAAGCTATGTATACAGGCTATTAAAAAAGTTTGAATTTATATTTCCGGAAGCATTTTGATTATCATTTATTAAAACTCTTCTGTCTTTGCCGGCCTGATTTAAGAAGAACAAATTCGTATTTGCCCAAGCCGTTAGAAGTATATTTGTAAATAAAATATGAAGAAATTGTATTATCAGGGCTATTCATGTCTGTTGTTTTCCAAAACGAATTACCGTAATTAAGGCTATCAGTAAGTTTCTCCAATATATATTTGATAAAGTCAGCTTCTATTGCTGTGGATGGCGACACAAGTCCAACAGGCTGATCGGGTTGTTCAGTCTGAACATTTTCTTTTTTGCATGAAGTTAAACTCAGGAAAGCAATTCCGAAAAGAATCATTAAGTTTGATAATATTTTCATTTCCCTGTTTAATAAATTGTTTGATTGACTGGACGTTTTTTTTATTAAATTTTGTAAGGGTTATTAATAATAAAAATGGGAAAATCCTTTTTATATTAAGGATATTTTAAAATAGCAGGTTTAAAAATTTTATTACTAAGAACTAACAAAGGTTATAGAAAAATGATTAAACTAAAGGAACAATGAGTAAACAGTTCTTTTGAATGAGTATTTGGTAGTTTTGAACGAGTATTTGGTTTCACTCGTGAATGATAAGTCTGCGCAATTAATAAGGACTATTTTGTTGTAATTAGATAAATCAAAATAAATTTTGATTTTTGTTAATTGTATTTCTGATGTAAACTTTTTTTGAATTATTCCAATCAAGTTCGTCAGGATACATTTCAGAGGTATAATGAGGCAGAAGAAATATTAATAATTCCCCTTCGATTAATTATAAAACTTGAGTTAGGTTATTGGAATTGTTGCAAGAATTAATATGTGCTTAGAAGTCCAATAAACTCATAGAAACGTTAAATTGATTCGACTTTAAGTACTGAAAAATGTTATAATAAGCAATTTTAAGTACATAAAAATGTAAAAAATAGCATTAATTATAACATAAATTGTATATTCGCGTAATAAAGAAAAAAAACGATGTTTCGGAATGCATATTCATTTTTGGTTAACTGGAAGAACCGGTCCGGCAGGAAACCGCTTATTATTCAAGGGGCCAGGCAGGTAGGAAAAACCTGGCTTATGAAAGACTTCGGGCAAAAGGAATTTAAACAAACGGCCTACTTTAACTTTGAAAATACCAAAGAGCTACAAGCAATTTTCAGACGGAGTTTCAACACACAACAAATCATCACCGCATTAAATATTTTGGTCGGTTTTAGTATTCAGCCAAATGAAACGCTCATCATATTCGATGAAATTCAATTCTGTCCTGAAGCATTATCATCACTTAAATATTTTCAGGAAAACAATCCTGAATATTGCCTACTTGCTGCCGGCTCTTTACTTGGTGTAGCCATTCATCAGGGTATTTCTTTCCCTGTCGGAAAGGTTGAATTCCTCACACTTCATCCCTTAAATTTTAATGAGTTTCTTTTGGCTATGAGAAAAGAGAATCTGCTCGAAGCATTACAAAACGGCGATCATTCTACTGTTGAAATTTTTAAAGAACAATTCGTTGAATTGTTGAAGCAGTACTATTTTATAGGAGGTATGCCGGAAGTTGTAAGACAATTTGTCGTTAACAACGATTATAAAGAAGCCAGAGCAATCCAGGATAACATTCTGAGTGCCTATGAAAATGATTTCTCCAAACATGCACCCATACAACAATTACCACGCATTCGTTTGGTTTGGCAATCCTTACCCGGACAACTTGCCAAAGAGAATTCAAAGTTTATTTACAATATACTAAAAAGCGGTGCGAGAGCCAAAGATTTTGAAATGGCCATTGAATGGTTAAAGGACGCGGGACTAATCCATAAAGTAACAAGGATAACCAAGCCCGGAATCCCCATCAATGTTTATGCGGATTGGTCGGATTTTAAAATTTATCTGAATGATACCGGATTGCTTTGTGCAATGGCAAACCTGACTCCGGATATATTATTGAAAGAAAATATTTTGTTTGTGGAATTTAAAGACACCCTTTCGGAACAATTTGTTTTGCAACAATTGGTCAGTCAGTCTTATGAAGCGTTTTATTGGAGTCCAGAAAACGCGCAATCGGAAGTTGATTTTGTAATTCAAAAAGACAACATGGTTATTCCTATTGAAGTCAAATCAGCTGAAAATGTAAGATCTCGAAGTCTTCGCGTATACTACGACAAGTATAAACCGGAAGTTTGTATACGGACATCACTGGCAGGATTTCAAACACAGGAATGGATGAAGAATATTCAACTTTATGGGTTTCAGGAATGGTTAAGGGAGTCGGGGAGTTGATACCTGTGAATCGTTTTCTATTTTTAATTATTTTTAAATTTTCCATATCTTTTACTCCCAATCAGCACAATAACCCCTCTAACCCGCATGCGCTTTCTCTCAGCCAATTACCTTTTCCCCATACATCAGCAGCCTATAAAAGATGGTGTACTGGTAATTGACAATGAAGGAAAAATAATTGATTTGCTGGATCCGCTTCACGGGGAGATTTCAGATTCTTTAACTGTCGAAAAGTATGAAGGATTATTATCTCCGGGCTTTGTAAATGCACATTGTCATATCGAACTTTCTCACCTCAAAGGGAAATTAACTCCGAAAAAAAAACTTACCAATTTTATTTCAGAGATTATTGAAAAAAGGCATGCCTCAGATGAAATTATTATTGAAGCAATGAAGGAGGCGGATTCTGAAATGTACAAAGAAGGGATTGTTGCTGTGGGAGATATTTCTAATTCGCCTGTTTCTAAAGTCATAAAATGCAACAGCAAAATTTATTACCATACATTCATAGAGTTGTTTGATATTTCAGAGGACAGATCAGAAGAAGTTTTCTTTAAAGGGAAAGAGTTGGAAGGAGAATTTACATCGTCAGGTTTGAAAGCGTCCCTTGTTCCTCATGCTCCATATTCAGTTACTAAGAAGCTGCTGAAATTAATCTTAGATGAAGCAGAAAGGGGAGAAGAAGTTCTTTGCATACACAACCAGGAAACTTCTTCTGAAAATGAAATGTTTGAAAAGGGTGCAGGTGCTTTATTGGAAAAACTTCTTGCTTTAAACATTACGTACAAAAATTGGAAGCCATCCGGTAAATCATCTTTATTAACTGTATTGGATGTTATAAATTCTAAACAGTTTTTTCAAATGGTACATAATACTTACTCAGGTATTGATGATATTTTAGCAACAAAAAAATTTATAAATTTTTTCTGGTGTTTTTGTATTAAGGCAAACCTTTTTATTGAAAATGCAATCCCGGACATAGATCTTTTTTTAAAAGAGAAATGCAATTGTACGATAGGAACCGACAGTTTAGCCAGCAACGATTCGCTTTCCATTTTGAGTGAGTTAATGGTGATTCAAAATAGGTTTTCCGGCATCTCTTTGAATGAATTGCTCACAATGGCAACTCTAAATGGAGCTAGATTTTTAAGGGTAGACGATAAGCTTGGCAGTTTTGAAAAAGGTAAAAATCCAGGTATCAATTGGATTGGAAATCTCAATCATTCCAACCTTTCTTTTACCGAAAAAAGCAGACTTTCCCGAATTTGTTAGCCAGACAACTAAAATCGTTAAAATTTGCAAAAAATGGCATTTATGAAATA
>JAYURB010000514.1:0-2613 GCA_043756425.1 Bacteroidota bacterium | reverse complement strand
GCACCCCAAATTGGGTCCATTAACGGCCCGATTATTTTTAACGAATTGGCTCGCTCATGATTATTTACATATTAAGCAAATTGTGAAAATTAAATACGATTATCTGGCATTTGTTTCAAGAGAGAAATTGGATTATGCAGGAGTGTGGAAATAGTTAAATTTTAACATTGAACAATATTTTAATAAGTTCCATTCGATAATTCAACTAATTAATTGCAATTCGTTAATAAATAATCTCAAAAGATTGCCCTAATTGGGTTAAAATGAAGGAAAAACGGGCTATCTTTGCAATATTAAGAAAAACTAAAACGCTGTGGCACTTATTAGATCTATATCAGGAATTCGGGGAACAATAGGGGGGAAACCGGGGGAAGGACTTACGCCTGTTGATATTGTGAAATATTCAGCGGCCTATGGCACTTGGTTAATAAAAAATTCCGTTAAAAAAGATAAACCCATTGTTGTAATAGGCAGGGATGCCAGGATTTCCGGAGAAATGGTTCAAAATCTGGTAGCAGGAACATTAAAAGGTTTGGGAATTAATGTCATTTATTTGGGTTTATCAACTACACCAACGGTTGAGATTGCCGTAACTGACATGCAAGCTGACGGTGGAATTATTTTAACTGCGAGCCATAACCCCAAGCAATGGAATGCACTAAAACTTCTTAACGGAAAAGGGGAATTTATTTCTGCTGCTGATGGTGAAGAAGTACTTTCTATAGCTGAAAAAGAAGACTTTGTATTTGCTGAAGTAAGTAAACTTGGGAAGTATACCTCCGAACAAAATTATCACCTTCATCATATTGAGAAAATTCTGGCACTTCCTCTTGTGGATGTAAAAGCTATAAAGGAAAAGAAGTTCAAAGTTGTAATTGATTGTGTAAATTCCTCCGGTGGAATTGTAGTTCCCGCCCTGCTCAAGTCCCTAGGTGTAGAAGAAATTATTGAATTGTATTGTGAACCGAATGGTCAGTTCCCTCATAACCCTGAACCACTTCCAGAACATTTAGGCGACCTTGCAAAAGAAGTAAAGAAGAAAAACGCACATTTAGGTATTGCTGTGGATCCCGATGTTGACAGACTTGCCCTGGTTTGTGAAGATGGTGAAATGTTTGGTGAAGAATATACACTTGTGGCAGTAGCAGATTATATTCTGAAAAATAAAAATGGTAATACCGTTTCAAATCTTTCCTCTACCCGGGCACTCAGAGATGTAACAGAAAAAGCAGGTGGTAAATATTTTGCTGCTGCTGTAGGAGAAGTAAACGTAGTAGAGAGCATGAAATTGAATAATGCCGTAATTGGCGGAGAAGGTAATGGAGGAATAATATATCCTGAACTTCATTATGGCCGTGATGCTTTAGTTGGTATTGCATTGTTTCTGACTCATCTTGCTAAGTACGGTAAGAACACCTCAATGCTTCGTGCCACATATCCCAATTATTATATTTCAAAAAATAAGATTGAATTAACACCGGATATAAATGTCGATAGAATATTGGAAGAAATTAAATCAAAATATAAGCGACAGCCGATAAATACTATTGATGGAGTAAAAATTGAATTTGACAGGGAATGGGTGCATTTGCGTAAAAGTAATACAGAGCCTATCATACGCATTTATGCGGAAAGTCAATCTCAAACAACTGCTGAAAATCTTGCCGAAAAAATTATATTTGATATTAAGGACATGATAAGCGCAAAGCTTATCAATTAACTGTATTAAAAGCTCATGAAAGTTTATCTCGACAATGCTGCAACAACACCTATGGATCCGGAAGTTGTTGATTCCATGCTGCCCATTATGCGTAATGGATTCGGAAATCCATCATCTATTCATTCCTGGGGACGGGAAACAAAAGCAGCTATTGAAAAAGCGCGTAAAACAGTTGCCGGTTTCCTGAATGCATCTCCTGCAGAAATATTCTTTACCAGCGGAGGTACGGAAGCAAATAATACTGCTATTTTCTGTTCCGTGAGGGACCTGGGTATTAAACATGCTATTACCTCTCGTATTGAACACCATGCTGTTCTGCATACCCTTCAGGAATTAGAGCAAGAAGGTAAAATAAAACTGAGCTTTGTTGATTTGGATGAATTGGGTCATGTAAAATTAAATCACCTGGAAAAGTTATTGAAATCAAATGAGCGATCCTTGGTTAGTCTTATGCATGCCAACAACGAAATAGGAAATTTACTTCCTCTGGAAAAAGTAAGTGAGCTATGTCAAAAATACAATGCTGTTTTTCATTCTGACACTGTTCAAACTATGGGTCATTATTCTCTTAACCTGAAGAAAACGCACATAGATTTTCTCACATGTGCAGCCCACAAGTTCCATGGTCCAAAAGGTATTGGATTTCTATACATAAACAGCAGAATTAAAATACATCCTTTTATTTATGGAGGGGCACAAGAAAGAAACATGCGCGGAGGAACAGAAAATGTTTATGGAATCGTTGGTCTTGCAAAAGCTTTAGAAATTGCAAACGGTCATTTAGAAGAGCACCGGGAACAAATAAGTTCTTTAAAAGACTATATGACAGTACAACTAAAAGCGAATATTCCCGGAATTAAGTTCAACGGAGACACACTTGGGAATAGCCTTTA
>JAYURB010000513.1:0-2614 GCA_043756425.1 Bacteroidota bacterium | reverse complement strand
AAGGTGTTTAGAGTTTTCAACACCCTTTTTTTTGATAACTTGTATCAAAATTTAACACTTCAGGGGGTGTAAGCTGCAATGTGGGTTAAATATTTTCTAGAAGCTCGGCTGAGGAAGCCGAAGCCAAAATTAAAATTGATCCCCGGTCCCTGAGCAGCCGAAGGGCAGTTCCTTAGCTCATGGAGCGAGTCAAAGCGGCTATTAAGCGAAGTCGAAATGCGGTTATTGAGCGAAGTCGAAATGTCACTGAGTAGCTTAAAAAATTAAACGAAAATATTGTTCTTATATACTTTATTGCCATTCATTTTAAAATTCCCAAAACCTTCCCGTTCGGAATGCAATCTAAAAACACTAATTAACCATCAAACCCTCTACTCTTCCTTCTTCGGAAAAGTAGTACGAAAAATTAAATCCCAGAATTTCGAACTTACACCGTAGCCATTATTCATGTCTTTGTAATGATGCAGCATGTGGTACTGCTTAAGATCAAGCCAGAATTTACTCTTGAAACTATAATGGTGAATGGCATAATGGACCATGTCATAAAAAAGATAGCCTGATAAAAATCCTGCGAAAAATGGAAATACCATTATGCCGCCCAAAAGAAATTTAAACAGAAAAAAGAAAAGTGCTGCCAAAGGAATACTGATTGTTGGCACCATTACCAATCGTTTGCTGTCGCTCGGATAATCGTGATGCACGCCATGAAATACAAAATGCATTCTTTCTCCTAATTTTCCGGGAGGCATCCAGTGAAATAGAAAGCGATGCAAAACATATTCAGTAAGTGTCCAGACAAAAAGACCAATTAGAATAAATCCAAGAACGAGAAAAATGCCGGTGTTCTCAATCCAAAAAGCCCTGTAAAGACAATACAATATTACAGGAACAAAAATGAATAATGGCACAGAATAATGTATGCGTGTAAACCGCTCCAAAAAACGGTTCTCAAACATTTGTGCTGTTTCGTCTTTATTACTTATAAAATTTTTTGCCATGTTTGTACTTGAAAACGGACTCAAAATTAATGAAAAAATTAGTTAATCCGATAGCTATCGGATCGATAATTCGTTAATTAGCTAATTTCCTAATTATCAATTTGTAATAAACTTTATAGGAGTACTTAAATTAGCGATCCGATAGCTATCGGATTAACTAATTAGCTAATTAACGATCCGATAGTTATCGGATTAAGGTTACTCTTCCCGTAACAACTCTATCGCCTGAATCCATTTTCAAATCGACTCGAAAAACATAAACACCTTCCGGTGCTTGCTTGGAAGAATTTTTAACAGTTCCATCCCAGGCAGATTTGTCATCGCCTTCATAAATCTTTTCACCCCAGCGATTCCAAATTGTCATTTCATAGTTTTCCAAACTGGCTCCCAGTGGTTTGAAAAAATCATTGTTACCATCGGCATTCGGAGTAAAAGAATTCGGATAGAAAACTGCAACCTCTTCGAAGACATTTATACTATAAATGATGGAATCAAAGCAGCCACTGTTGCTAAGCGTATAAAGTTTTATTTCATAGGTTCCTTTTCCGGGAAATATATGTTTCGGATTCAGATCCGTACTAGTTGTGCTATCGGGAAAAGACCATATCCAGCTATCTGCATCAATAGAAGTGTTGATGAATTGAACAGTATTTAAAAAAGCACCTTCATACGGATTAAAATAGGAAAAATCAGCCAGGGGTGATTTAAGAATTGGAACTTTGAGCGTGTCGTAAGCAGGCCAAAGTGAACAGTTATCTTCTACCTGAACGATTACTTCCGTATTTCTGTCGGGTGAAATTTCAATCTGTGTTGTATCGATACTTCCATTATTCCATGACAGATGATAAGGCCCCCAGTTTCCGCCTGAAGGATGAGCAGTTACAATTGTTGGAATACCTGCACAACCCAACAGACCGGATGTAAGATTTACCTGCAAAGGTTGTCGATACAAAATTCGAATGAAATTAGAAGTATCACCCGATTGCGTCAGGCAGCGTTCATTTGAAATTAAATTGGCAACAACGATGTCTCCGCTTCCCAAAGAATCCTGATTGAAAAGAGTGGTTGTTTGAGGACTCAATATTCCATTCACATACCATTGAATCACCGGAGCTGTTCCACCATTTTTTATATCGGCAAGTATTTGTATTTTTTGTCCCTGACACAGACTATCTGATGGCTGTCCTATAATTGTTATTTCCGGTGTTAAGCGTTTTTGCAAAGTAGCAAAATACAATGCACTGACGGCAGCAGTTGACGTGACACAATTTAGACTGCTTGTAATTGCAACCTGAAGCGTATCGCCATTATTTAATGTTGAGAGTAAAATTGTATCGTTTGTCAAGCCGGTAGATACACCATTAATCAGCCATTGAATGGCAGGGTTAGTACCTCCATTGGTTGAAGAAGCAATAAATTGAATCGGTTCTCCTTCGCAAACAGGATTTCCGGTAACTGAAATAGCAACAGCAGGTGTAACATTATTTAAAACAGAAATTGTTACCTGATCTGTATCCGATGGAATAAGAGCACAGTTAAGAGAAGAATTAACTATAACTTCTATCAAATCATTGTTGTTAACTGTTGAAAGTGTAAGGATGCTGTCGTTGATTCCT
>JAYURB010000512.1:0-6012 GCA_043756425.1 Bacteroidota bacterium | reverse complement strand
ATTAATTTCCTTTTTTCGCTTCGCCGATTAGTTTTTCATTCAACTTAACATAATCATCGTTTTTATCTTCTTTAGACAGTTCCATGGAGCGCTGCGCTGTTTCAATTGCACCTTTAGTATCTTTTAACTTATTCTGAATTTTCGCTTTGAGGTGATACATCCAGTAAGCTTTAGGATTCGACTCGATTGCAAGATTACTCCATTTAAGTGCCGCTGCTAAATCTTTACCGTTTTCGAAATAATAACTTGCTGCCTGAAAATAAGGACGGGTGTCCTTTTCAAGCGCGGATTCTATGTTCTTCATAACCTTATCATCAATCTCTGTAGTAACATTAAATGCTATGCGCGTTTTATCCCAGAGCAATTCAATATTGGTTGATGTGGGAGCCATGTCTGCAAAGTTGATGGTGAAAGTTTCAACCTTATTAGCAAGAGCCGTTGGTTTTACTTTAAAACGCAATACTTCATTCTCCGGTTTGTACTCAGCAACATCACCTCCAAGTTTAACGTCTTTATAGATCATAATGTCCCAGCTATCGGCACCGGGAATACTATACATGGCATAAGTACCGGCTACTAAGGGCATACCTGCAATTTTGACATCATCGCCAAAAGTGATTTTAGTAGAAGCATTCGCACCTGTCCTCCAGAACTTTCCGTAAGGAACAAGGTCACCAAATATGACACGGCCTTTAACACTAGGACGAGAGTATTCGATTTTCAAACTTGATAAACCGAAAGCCTGATCAATTGTTTGAAGAGGACTTGGAGCAGGAACTTTTAATTGTTGAGCAATTGTTGAACTTGCAGTTGTAAATAGCAAAGCGACTATTAGTATTATTGCTTTTAAGGTATTCATTAATTTCATTTTATTTTCTTTATTTAAATCTTTTGCAAAAGTATACTATTTTTCCCTAATAACAATTTCCATATTTAAGAATTAAAAGTGATTTTCTCAGTTACAAATACAAATTAATATTACATTCCCGGTATGATAGAAGACCCATTTGGACATATTCTTCTTGGGATATAATGAAGAAAATATTATGCTCCGATATTGTATAATGATATTTTTTATACCTTCGACTAAACAATCCAATTATATACTATAAAAACAAATACCCAAATGATAAAATCTACTTCAACCATTCTTGTATGTTTCTTAATGATTCTATTTGCAAATGCTCAAAAATCCAAAGAAAAAGATTTTACAAAAGAAGATGAAAAAATAAATAACAAACTCACGGCTATCTTTGATAAGGATAAATTCGTCGATTGCATTGATGCCAGTGATTCTTACATAACGGATGAAAAGTCATCGAGGAGTCCCTATCCCTATCTTTTTTCAAGTATGAGTTACTTCGCCATTTACAATGACCAGGAAAATTTCGACATGAAAAAATTCAAAGACCCGCTTCGGAAAGCTATTAGTTTCATGGGACGTTTGAAGAAAAAAGATAAGACCGGTGAAGTACAAAAAGAGAACTCTGAATTTTTAAGTAATCTGCAAAATGCTGCATTATTGGAATGTGCTTCATTGAAAGATAAAAAAGAATTAAGAACGCTTCAAAATCTATCGCGCGACATTGCTAAGAATTATGATAAAGATGCGGCAATGCTTATAATTAGTGGTGTTTATTTGTGTTCATCGGATGTAAAACCTGAAGGTGAAAAAAATATAGAAAGCGGAATGAACTTACTTAAGAAAAGAAAGACTGACAATGACACAAAATTTGATAGTGAAGAATCCGGTAAACTTTCTAAAGCCTTTGTTTTGTATACTGATTATCTTTCCACAGGAAAAGACCCCGCTAAGACAAAGGAAATTATGCAATTTGCTTCAGACATCCTGCCGGATAATGATGCTATTAAAAAACAGTCTGAAAAAATAATGAATTAATATAGCGCTAACTACTTTTAAAGTCTGAAGAATAAAAATTCCGGCTACTCCCCTGCATTGACTCCTGCAAGAAAACCTGTTGTCCATGCTGCCTGAAAATTAAAACCGCCTGTCACGCCATCAATGTCTAATACTTCGCCTGCAAAATAAAGTCCTTTTACTTTTTGGCTTTCCATGGTTTGCATATTGACCTCTTTGAGGTTAACTCCTCCGCAGGTTACAAATTCTTCTTTGAATGTCGTTTTGCCTTTTATCTGCAATGCCATACGGCAACAATGTTGAACCAGTTTGTTTAATTTTGATTTATTGACTTCGCTGCATTTATCCTCTACTTCAATTCCGGATAGTAAACAAAGTCGTTGCCATAATCTGGAAGGTAAAGCATGAAAAGATACTCCTGACATTTTTTTATTTGGAGAATCCTCTTTGATAGAAAATAATTCGTTTCGTATATTTTCCTCATTCATTCCCGGAATCCAGTTTATATAACAAGTAGCCAAATAACTTTTATCAAATAGCCATCGGGCCGCAAATGCGGAAAGGCGAAGAACGGCAGGGCCACTAATACCCCAATGCGTGATTAATAAAGGTCCTGTCGAATCAAGCTTTGAGCCTTCCAGACTTACAGTTACAGATTGTGATGATATTCCTTCTAAACCTTTTAATGGAGAGCCGGGGATATTGAATGTAAATAAAGAAGGGACCGGAGGAATGATTGTATGACCAAGTTCTGATATCCAATCGTAGCTGCTTTTATTGGCACTACCGCCTGTAGTAATAATAATCTTATCAAAATTTAATTTTTCTCCGTGCTGAAATTGCAATTCAAATTTTCCGGACTCCAATTTTAAAAACCCTTGAAGCGCGTGATTCATTTTTACATTAACATTAAATTTTGCGGCTTCATCTAAAAGACAATGAATGATGGTTTCCGAATTATTGCTGACAGGAAACATTCTTCCATCTTCTTCTGTTTTTAGCTTCACGCCACGCGATTCATACCATTGTACGGTATCGTTTGTACTGAAACGGGAGAAAGCATTTCTTAATTCCTTCTTCGCACGAGGGTAGAATTCAATCAGTCGTGCATTATCGAAACAGGCATGAGTTACATTGCAACGTCCTCCACCTGAAATACGTACTTTTGAAAGAACCTTGTTTGATTTCTCAAAAAGGGTAACAATATGTCGGGGATAATTTGCCGCACAGTTTATGGCTGCAAAAAATCCGGCTGCTCCTCCTCCAATGACTGCTATGTTCATATAGTGCTGACGAAAATACGATTATTAAAATTAGAAATGCCTTTTCTCTTTATACCCGTAAAATAATTTTCTACTTTTACAGCAAAATAAATACTAATTTCGTCAGGTAAACAGTAAAATGTTGCTGACAAAATAACAAACCTAATAGAAAATAAAATATCTCAACCTATGAAAAAAATCTACTCTTTATTTATCTGCTTTTCATTACTTATAATTTCTATATCGACTATAGCTCAGCCGGGATGGACCATTTATAACAGTACCAATTCTGCATTGACATCCGGTACCTATCGTGCCATTGCCATTGATCAAACAGGCAATATCTGGGCAGGCGGATCATATTCCGGTCTGTTTAAATTCTCTTCTAATGTATGGACAGGATATAATACAACGAATTCAAATTTATTGCACGATGATATTCAGGATATTTTAGTTGATAATTCTAATAATATCTGGACAGCAAATTATAAGGGAGTCTCTGTCTTTAATGGCACGACATTTACAAATTACGATACAGCAAATGCAGCATTCGATGGATCGACTGTATATACATTGGGAAAAGATAATAATGGTGTCATCTGGCTTTCGTCGGTGAATGGCAGTTTTAGTTACCAGGGGATAACAACCTTTGACGGAAGCACCTGGACAAATCTAACCGGATATCCCACGCAAGTTGCCGGCGGAGAGTTTTCTGATTTTGCTTTTACTTCGGGGAATGAAACCTGGATAGCATCCGGAACAGGAATAACTAAATATGCCAGCACATTTTCTTTCTATCCAAAAGCTGTAACAGGACTATGGTCTTCGTCGTGTGTGGCTATCGATGCAAGCGGAAATATGTGGGCCGGAGGATTTGATGGCTTATTAAAATACGATGGTTCTACCTGGACCATGCTTTTAAATGTTGCTGATTTAGGACTAACCAGCAATACGCTCTATTACGATATTTGCGTCGATGGAAATATACTCTGGATCGGCACGTCAAGCGGCTTATTGAAATTTGACAGAAACAGCGGAACTATTCTTGCAAATTATAATGCCTCCAATTCACCACTAACCAACAATTGCGTAACAAAAATTGTTAAGGATGCAAACGGTAATATCTGGATGGCAACTACCATTGGAATAGTAAAATTAGATCCGACTCTTGTGGCTGTGAAAGAACTGACAAATGCCGATGCATTTCAAATATTCCCTAATCCTTCAAAAGGTTCTTTCAATTTTACTTTTAAAACCGGTATAAATGCTGATTATAAAATCTATTCTATCGATGGGGCATTTGTAAAATCCGGAAAAATGACATCTAATAAATCTCAAATTAGTCTTTCTGATTCTCCGGATGGGGTTTATTTTATACATATTGTAAATGAATCTTCGTTAAATCAAATTGTAAAATTGATTAAGTACTGATTTGATTGTTGATGGGGTTTTGTTGATGAATAGTTTGTGAGATCTTATGCTGTAGTTTTTTTTCAACGCAACGACGCTACGGTTCCGCAACGGTTCGCGGCGATTTCAGTGACAATCTGCACGAATCCTCTCCGTGTAACTCTGTGCACCTCCATGCCTCTGTGCCTCCGTGTCATTTTTAAAAACTCCCCTCAGGGTTTCATCGAAAAAATAGTAAAATATACATTACTCTCCATCAATCCATAATCCGACGACTCAACTAAACCGTCACCTGTAATGTCTTGTGGGTTGTAACCAAGTAAGGTAAAGTATACAGCACTTTCTAAATCACCATAGTCTTGCGATTCCATAACACCATCTTGCATTCCGACTGTACCTGTGGCTGCATCGCTGATATCGCCGCTCCATAGTGCAAAGTTGCCATCGCCAAGGTCACGCAGGTTGCTGCCATAGGCTTGTGTTTTTGCAGTCGAGAAATTATAGTTTGTTATCAGTGTATTGAAAAGCACCGGTGATGCGCTCCAGGTTTCAATTGCATTTCTATGGCGCAGGACGATATAAAAATTACCGCCTGATGCTCCGCTTGGAAATGTAAAATCTCCATAACCGTTTATATCAATAATTGAAGTGTCGATGAAAGCAACGTTATACGGAAAAACTGGATTGCGTAATACAACAACAATTGTGTCACACAGACTTGGATATACAACAGGATCAACGGTTGCTTGCATCAAACCACTACCTAAATAAAATCCTTCGATTAGAGCCCTTAAATGTAAAGTAACATTACAAAACTCATCTGTAGTTCCATTGCAATTATCGTCTATACCGTTGAAACAAACTTCTGTTGCACCGGGATGAACAGCAGTGTTTGCATCGTTGCAATCGCCGGCAACTGTTGCGGAAAAAATTCCTGCTGGTGAACATGACTGGAGTGTATAAAGTGCTACTCCATACCCATCGCCATCTGCGTCGGCATAATATGTATTTCCAGCATAGACTAAAACAAATGTGCTCGCTGAAGCTGTACAACCATTTGCACTTGTAACTGTAACAGTATATGTTCCCGAATTTGCCAAAACAGCATTTGATATAACCGGATTTTGTTGCGAAGAATTAAATCCATTGGGGCCTGCCCAACTATTTGCAGCTCCACCAAGCGAAAGCAGTGTTATAGTATTCCCCATACAAACAGGGCTATTACCCGTTGCGCTTGCAACAGGCGGAGTTTTATCTACGGTTACGGATACTGAAGACGTATTCGTACATCCCGATAAGCCAGTTAGGTTTACTGTATATGTTGTATTTGAATTAATAGAGGCAACAACAGGATTGTAAATATTAGGGTTATTCAAATTGAGTGATGGTGACCAAGCATAAGAAATAACTTCAGGAATATATCGAATAGCTTCGTTGGAAGCACTCCATGTTGTTGAATTC
>JAYURB010000511.1:0-2614 GCA_043756425.1 Bacteroidota bacterium | reverse complement strand
TTTTTTTTATTTAAAGTTTATTTATGTGAAGTAATCTAGCATTTATTGCGACCACAATCGTACTTACGCTCATGAGTACAGCTCCGGCTGCAGGACTCAATAATATTCCATACTTATATAAAACACCTGCAGCAAGTGGTAGAGCAACAACATTGTAACCGGTCGCCCAAACAAGGTTTTGTATCATTTTCCGATAAGTAGCCTTTCCAAAAAGAATGAGATTCGCAATGTCTTTCGGATTACTGTTTACCAGGATAATCCCTGCTGTCTCTGCTGCAATATCGCTTCCGCTTCCAACAGCGATACCTACATCAGCTTGTGCTAAAGCCGGCGCATCGTTTACGCCATCGCCTGTCATCGCTACGAATTCTCCTTTGCTTTGTAATTCTTTTATCTTTTCTAGTTTCTGATGCGGCAGTACTTCAGCAAAATATCCATCCATCTTTAATTCATCGCTCACACTTTTAGCAACTATTGAGTTATCGCCTGTAAGCAATATGGATTTGATTCCGTTTGCATGAAGGATTTTAATTGCTTCAGTAGATTCAGGACGAATTTTATCAGCAAGAGCAATATATCCGGCTAATTGATTACTGATGATGATGAACACAATGGTTTCGGCATTCGTCGTTGAATAATTTTCCGGCAGTGAAATATTATTTTCTTTGAGATAGCCCGGACTAACAACCTTAATATTTTTTCCATCCACCTCCGCTTCAACTCCTTTTCCTGTGATTGCTTTGAAATTATTCACTGCAGGAATTGTTATAGAAAGTTCTTTTGCTTTTGAAATGATTCCTGAAGCAATCGGGTGTTCGGAATTTTGTTCTAAGGCTGCGACAATTCGTATAATTTCCTTTTCATCAAAAGAAGTTTGTAAAGATTTTATTCGTGCAACTTCGAATTTTCCAAATGTCAGAGTTCCTGTTTTGTCAAAAATGATTGTCGTAATTTTTCTTGCATTCTCAAAAGCTGTTCTATTCTTAATGAGCAAGCCACTTTTAGCTGAAATAGAGGTTGAGATTGCAACTACCAATGGAACTGCAAGACCCAAAGCATGAGGACAACAAATAACAATTACGGTTACCATTCTTTCTAACGCAAACACAATCGGTTCCTTTGCAATCAACCACCAAACGAAAAACGTTGTGAAACCAGCAGCCAATGCTACAATAGTAAGAATACGTGCTGCCTTATCAGCCAGTAACTGCGTTTTTGATTTTGATTTTTGGGCATCATTAACCAATTTAATTACTCTTGCTAAATATGAATCCTTCGATGAATGGCTGACGGTTACTTTTAACGAACCGTTACCATTAATTGAACCGGCAATTACCTTTTCTCCTTTTTGCTTCTTAACAGGAACCGATTCTCCTGTGAGCATCGATTCATTCAGAAAACTTTCTCCATCTGAAATAATTCCATCTGCCGCTACTTTTTCTCCCGGCTTAATCAATATGATATCGCTTTCCTTGAGTGAATCGGTTTTTACCTCATGAATCATTTCACCCCCGCCTGACGGATGGGCAGGCATTACCATATGGGCTTCAGATGGCATTAGCTGGACCAATAATTCTAATTCCCTGGATGCTCCTGCTACTGATTTCATTTCTATCCAGTGACCCAGTAGCATGATTAAAATAAGTGTACATAATTCCCAGAAGAAATCCATTCCCTGTAATCCAAAAACAGTTGCAACACTGTAAGCATACGCTGCAGTTATTGCAACTGCAATCAGGGTCATCATGCCTATAGCTTTTTGTTTTAATTCATCAATCAACCCTTTCAGAAATGGTAATCCTCCATAAAAAAATACAACTGTTGAAAGAGCAAACAGTACATATGCTGAACCCTTGAATGCAATATTGAAGTGAAACCATTCCTGAATCATTGGAGAAAGCAACATAACTGGAATGGTGATAACAAGTGTCACGTAAAATCTACCCTTGAAATCATCAATCATTCCCGCATGAGCGGGATGATGGTCGTGTCCCGCCATTCCCATAGGTATATTGGCATGTTGCATTTTTGCATGCTCCTCCTTGGTCATATCCATTTTTGAGGTTCCAATTTAAATTATTTCTTTTCAACTAAATCCATACCGCATTTAGGACAATTCCCCGGTTTATCGCTTGTAACTTCAGGATGCATCGAACAAGTGTAAGTCATTGCCATCTTCTGATTAGAGCCCCCTTTAACAGTTGAAGATTTTTTATCATTCCTCATCATTGAACACCTATCCATATTTCCACTCATGTCCATACATTCCCCTTCTTGCATTTTCATTTTTTTCCCGTCTTTCATAATACATTCCCCATTAGTCATACACTTAGTGCCATTTTTCATGGTCATGTCTTTTTCCATTGGCATCATTTTTCCAGATTTCATCTGCATCATTTTCCCATCTTTCATCATGCAACAATCCTTAATTGTTCCACCATCAGTTTTAGTTTGTGCAAAAGAATTACTTACTGTAAAAAATACTACCAACATAAGCATAGAAGCAATCATTTGAGCAATCATTTTTTTGTTTTTCATTTTTTTAATTTTATTGAATTTAAATTTTCTTCAGTTTCGCTGTTACCCGTTCTTCAGTTTCGCTGTTACCCGATTT
>JAYURB010000510.1:0-2618 GCA_043756425.1 Bacteroidota bacterium | reverse complement strand
CATTTTAAGTCGCGGCTAAATTTCTTGCTTACTCCCTGAACATTTAAAAGGCATTCTCCTGTTTCCATCTTTTTGGTTGGTATTAAAGTATGATTTTTTCAAATACAACAGGACTGGAAATCGTAAAAAAACGATAGGAAAATACAAGAAAAAGAAAGGAAGATACAGCGCAAATAAGAAATACGTTTAAATCCGGAAATCCCTGATTCAAAAGAACACTGCGTGGGAAATTGATCAGGTAGGTGAGCGGATTGTATTTCATGATTGACTGAAGTATTGAATTGTTTACAGTAGTGGCAAAGACTACAGGTGTGATGAATTTTAGCAGCTCAAGTGAATTGTCGAATAGTGTCGTAAAATCGAGTGCGACGATTTTTAAAACAGAAAAAATTAGACCAAGTCCTATTCCCAGAAAAATAATTGGTAGCAAAGCAACAGGGAATAAAAATGAAGTCCATGATAACGGTACTTTAAATAATACTAATACCAGAATGGATAATCCCATTGGTATTGCAAAATTTACAATTGCAATTATTATTTTCTCTATGACGATAATAACGTGCGGGAAATTATTATGCAGCAATTCACTTCCTCTTCCAGTATATGTTTCACTGATGCTTTTGTAAAAACTTATGAAAAAACTCCAGATTGCATTGCTTAGGAATACATAAGCAACGTAAGGGATTTTAGTATCGCCCGGATTAAGCATGCCTGTTGATTGCAACAATACCCATAAGAATATGGAGAATACCGGAGAAATAAATAACCAGGCTACACCAAGAAAGGATCTTTTGTATTGCTGGGTAAGACCAACTCTTGTAAGCCATATAATTAGCGTACGGTAATCGGAAATATTTTTGAAAAGTTCCCTTGCATTACTTAGGAATCTGTAATTTCTGTAATCGTCGGGAGTATATATTTTCGATTTCATCATTCAGTCCATCTATGAAGATACGGTCATAGGTCTTTCGTAGGTTTTAATTTCACATTAACTCTCAGTATCTTAAATTGTTACAGTTAAGTTTAAATTATGTGTTACGTGTAATCTTATATTTTTCCGTAGACATTTATAAGCTGAAATTTGGTGAAATATTTTCATTTTTCCAAAATCAGCATTCAATATATATTATATATTTGCTTTTTAAACAAATAACTAAGAATACAGAATGAAAAAACTATTCATCTTCCTTCAAGCCCTGCTATTTATTTTCATTCTTTCATCGTGTGGTGGTCAGAAAAATGCACCTGAAAACCAGTCTGTTACCCCTCCAGCTACTCAATCCGGTGAATCTTCTTCAGGAAAAAATGAAGCACCTGCTACAGGAGAAGTAGAGAAAAAATCTGATGAGATGTCGGCAGCAAATAGCACAGCAGGTCAAACAATGACTGGATCTGAGTTAATTGATTTTACCATGAGTAAACTGACTCGAAAAATTAATCTAAAGGCAGATCAAGTAAATTCTATAAAGGGAATTCTTACCAAAAAATTTGTTGAAAAAGGGGAAGACATGAATAAGAAGTATATGCTGGAAGAGTCAAAAGTAATCAGTAAAGATATTTTATTGCAATCACACGATGCTATATTAACAATTCTTGAACCTGAACAAAAAGCAGTGTTTGTTACATTAGGTCAGCATTAATTAGTAATCTTTTAAAAATTTACCGGATCAGTATGTTCAAATTACGGAGACATATTGTTCCGGTTTTTTTTTATGTTTATTTTTTGATTATGCTTTGATAAAAACTTATATAGGCGTCCATGCTTTCTAAAATTGTAAAATCCCGGATGGGTTTATTTTCCCAATTATTTATTAGTGCTTTTTCAAGAGCCTGATTAATTGATTCAGCATTTAGTTCTTTCAAGTTAATAAGTTTACCGCTGACAACTTCAGGGAGCGAGCCTTGTCCGGAAGAAATAACAGGAACACCCATTCCTGCCGATTCTGCTGCAACGAAACAAAATCCTTCGCTATAAGAAGGGATAATAACACAACTTGAAGTAGAAACTTCTTTTAAAAGGTATTCTTTGGAAAGGTTATGCAAAAGAATAATATTATTTCTAACCGGCAGCAAATTGATGATTTGCATTACCTTCCTGAATAATTTAGTTGGGTAGGTTGGGATAATTAATTTTAATTTTGCTTCGGGTCTATTTGTGATAAATGTTTGAGTTGCCTCCAGCAATAGATCAAGCCCTTTTGAAATTCCCAGTCGTCCAAAAAAGCAAAAAGTGAATTTTTCAGGCGGTCGATAGGTATTGAGGATTAAAGGTGCATAATCAAGTCCATTATAAATTTTGACAATTTTATTTTCAGAGATGCCTTGTGACATTAATGATTTCCGGGTGTATTCTGAAACCGCAATGTATTTATGGAAGGGCAATTTTAAAATAAGCCATTCATACAAATAAAACCCCCAAAGTTTCCATCGGGCTGTAAAGGGCAAACGCAGCCACAATTTACCCCACACTTCATGGAAAGTTATGATTACTTTTTTTCTTATGAGCAGTCCGGCCAGAAAAGCAGGAATGGCAGAATTATAGGATGTGGTGTGAATTAAATCAACCGTTCGAGCTATCCGGATAACTTTCGGAAGACTCATAATGGTAAATAAAAAAC
>JAYURB010000509.1:0-2619 GCA_043756425.1 Bacteroidota bacterium | reverse complement strand
TTTTTTCTTAAGGAAATGCTTTGGGCCAGCGACCGGGCAATTTTATCAGGCAATCCTGTTGAAAGGGAACTGGAATTATGTTTAAATTGTTCAACCATGGATTCCAGAATATCTTTTACTTTTCCAGGGTCAACATCAGAAGGAATTCCATGAATAACGTAGCTATTGGGTCCGAATTCCTGAATGTCAAAACCAAGATTTCGTATTTCAATAATAATTTCTTTTATCAATTCATTATCGGCCGGAGAAAAAGAAATGGTTTGAGGAAATAGGCTTTGCTGAGTAATAACTTCTGATGAACCCAATTGATGGAGGAATCGCTTGTACAGAATTATTTCTCTCGCTGCTGCAATATCAATGACTAAAAGGCCATCATCTTGTGGACAAAGAATGAAGTTCTTCATTTGAAATACCTGAAAATCTTTTTCTTCGGGGGCGAATAAAGTTTCATTAGGATTGGATTCCAAAGCTTTTTCAGCAGCTCCTGATAAAACATCTCTTTGGCTTTGCCATCCTGCTGCTGCAATCTTTTTATTATCGGAATCAAAAGGGTTGAAACCGGTATTAATGGTTAAAGCCGGCTTGGGAACAGCCTGGAAACGCATGTTGTAAGGGACATCGAAAGATTTTTCATGTTCAAAATTAAGGGTTGGCGAAACGCTGTACATTCCTAAAGATCGTTTCACAGCAGCCCGCACTATGGCATAGATGGAACGTTCGTCATCAAATTTTATTTCTGTTTTAGTAGGATGAATATTTACATCGATGCGGGAAGGATCAATTTCAATACAAAGCCAATAGGAAGCAAAGCTATCGTGGGGCAAAAGCTCTTCATAAGCTTTGGTAACAGCATGATGCAGATATCCGTCTTTAATAAAACGTTTATTCACAAAAAAGAATTGTTCGCCGCGGGTCTTCTTGCTGAATTCAGGTTTTCCTATAAAGCCGGAGATGGTTAGGAGGGAAGTAACTTCTTCAACGGGAACAAGCCTTTCATTGTAAACGCTGCCATTAATGGCAACGATACGCTGCCGAAAATTTGACGAAGCCAGCCGGAAAATATCAATTCCATTCTGATTGAGAGCAAATGAAATTTCAGGATTGGCAAAAGCTACTCTTTCAAATTCATCAATTATATGCCTGGCTTCAATAGTATTTGATTTCAGGAAATTTCGCCTGGCTGGAACGTTATAAAAAAGATTTTTTATGGAAATTGAAGTACCGGCAGGAACACCTGCAGGCTCTTGTTTTTTAATTTCATTTCCTTCTATTTCAATATAGGTGCCTAGTTCATCTTCGTGACGGCGGCTTTTTATTTCTACCTGTGAAATCGCAGCTATGGAAGCAAGTGCTTCGCCACGAAACCCCATTGTAAGTATTGAAAATAAATCTTCAGCATTGCGGATTTTAGATGTTGCATGCCTTTCAAAAGCCATCCTGGCATCCGACGGACTCATTCCTGAACCATCGTCGATTACCTGTATAAGTGTTTTCCCGGAATCTTTAATAAAAACTTCAATACGCTTACTACGCGCATCAACAGCATTTTCTAAAAGCTCTTTTACTGCAGAGGCCGGTCTCTGGATTACTTCTCCCGCTGCTATTTGATTGGCAACAGCATCCGGTAATAGCTGAATAATATCAGACATCTTCCCACAAAATTTTCACCTGCTAATTTCCGAATTTTTATTAGAAGTACCATCATATTTGATGTTTTTTCTTTGATTGCAGTACGGTCATTCTTAGTACTTAGTACTTAGCACTTTGCACTTTGTCATGGTACTCCATACTTTTCCATTTCATCTAAGTACTTAGTACTACTTGAGCCTATCCTTAAAAACCTTCTTAAACTTCTCAACTTTTGGTGCAACAACAAACTGACAATAAGGTTGATCGCCGTTTTGGTTGAAATAGTTTTGGTGATAGTCTTCAGCTTTGTAGAAAACCGAAAAGGGAGCGATTTCAGTTACAATTGGATCTCTATAAGCGCCGGAATTATCAAGATCTTTTTTTATTTGCTCAGCAAGTTGATGCTGTTCTTCATTATGATAAAAAATAACGGAACGGTATTGAGTACCAATATCATTTCCCTGACCATTAAGTTGTGTAGGGTCGTGTGATAAAAAGAAAGCTTGAAGAATATCTGAGTAGTTGAGTTTAGTAGAATCGAAAACAACCTGCACCACTTCAGCATGGCCGGTTGTTCCGTTACAAACTTCTTTATAAGAAGGGTTCTTAACTGTTCCTCCGGAAAATCCGGAGGTTACGCTTACAACGCCATCCAGTAATTGATATTGTGCTTCAGTGCACCAGTAACAACCGCCGCCAATGGTAGCAGTATCAAGTTTTGAAATGTCTGTTGGTTTTTCTGTCATAGCTAGTATGGTTTTGATTAATATTTAATAGGGTGCCTTGATTTGATATTAGTGCTGTATTTATTGTCTGTGAATAATAACAGCGGCGGACCGCTGCTTCGCCGCGGTTCATTTCGCCGACATTACTAAAAGTAAATAATTTCTTCAACCCTTAAGCTTATATTTTTATTTTAAATGCTATCGTAGAATTAAATTTTAGAATGAATCATTTTTTCAATTCTTCCCCAAAAACAATCAACTCACC